>NZ_JBFRDK010000160.1:0-14128 GCF_052113545.1 Paenibacillus sp. TAF43_2 | reverse complement strand
GTGGAACCTAAGCTCATAAACCCGAATGCAGATGATCATGCGAAAAGGCTGATGACCTATTTATGCGACATTTATGGAACTCGCATATTGACCGGTCAGCAAATCGGTGTAGTATCAACACCTGAGCTTGAAATATTGCATGAAGTGACTGGGAAATACCCAGCTGTTTATGGCTTTGATTTCATGAATTATTCACCCTCGCGCACAGAGCGCGGGGCCACATGCTCCGATACGGATATTGCGATTGATTGGTGGCAAAGCGGCGGCATCGTAACTTTTTGCTGGCACTGGAATGCGCCTAAGGATTTAATTGATTTGGCCCCTGACCGAACGTGGGGCAGCGGTTTCTATACAAAAGCAACGACGTTTGATGTGCAGAAGGCGTTGAATGATCAAGAGTCAGAGGATTATAAGCTGCTGATCAGAGATATTGATGCGATTTCCTCCGAGTTGAAACGGCTGCAGGATGCAGGGGTGCCGGTATTATGGAGACCGCTGCACGAGGCTTCGGGAGGCTGGTTCTGGTGGGGCAGCAAAGGTGCTGAGCCCTGCGTTCAATTGTGGAAGCTGATGTATGACCGAATGACGAACGTGCATAAGTTGAACCATTTGATTTGGGTATGGAATGGACAGCATGCGGATTGGTATCCGGGCGATGAGTACGTCGATATTATTGGAGAAGATATTTATCCTCCTGAGCAAAATTACGAGTCGCAGCTTGATCGTTTCGAGAAGGCGCTCGCTTACACAAGCATGAACAAAATTATTGCTTTGTCTGAAAATGGACCGATTCCTGATCCTGATCTTATGCTGCAGGATCGTGCACTCTGGGCATGGAATTGCACGTGGTATGGCAATTTTGTCTACAATACTGTGGATGGGCACCGTGTATATGCCGAGAAGTTTACAGATAGGGAACAGCTTATCAAATTTTATAATCACCCTTTCTCGTTAACGAAGGATGAGCTGCCTGATTTGAAAAATTATCAGCTGCGAGAATAGCGGGTGGATGCCATTTATCGCAAGGACTAATACTTGTGCAAGGAGCACGCCATTTATGACTTTGTCGATTTGGAATCACCGAAGCAATTTGCATCGAACGCGGCGCGGAATCCAAGAGGGACGCTTGACGATGGGCTTTATTGGAGGCTCGATCACCGACGCAAGGCCGCGCCATAACTGGCCGGAGCCAGTCATTGCCTGGTTCACGGAGCAATACCCGGAACTGCGTATCACGGTTGAAAATGCAGCGATCGGAGCAACGGGCAGCGATTTAGCTGCTTTCCGCGCCAAACGCGATTTAATCGATACGAATTGCGATTTGGTTTTTATTGAATATGCAGTTAATGATGAAGGCGAGCCAACCTTGAAGCGCAATCGTTCGCGCGAAGGATTAATAAGGCAATTGCTCGCTGATGGCCAGCGCGATATCGTCATCGTATACACGTATTCGCAAAATATGTACAGCGCCATTGCACATGGCTTGGTACCGGACACGATTAATGAATTTGAGCGGATAGCAGAGCATTATGAGCTAAGCTCGGTATGGATGGGTTTGTACGCTTTTGAGGAAGTCAAGAAAGGCAAGCTGCGATTTGAAGAATGGCTGCCAGATGGTCTTCATCCGACAAGCAGAGGAAGCTTGAGCTATGGGCAAAGTGTAATTGCATATCTCCAGAAGGAATTATCGTATGCGGATCACGCGGTGGAGGCTGATCAGGTTTCATACTTGATACCAAAGCCGCTGGATACACAATGCTGGGATGATGTATTCGACTTATCTTTTCATCACATTCATACGAGAGGTTCTTGGGCTATAAGGAGATGGCCTCACCTGGAGTGGATCGATCAAGTGCTCGAGACATCGGCCATTGGAGCGGAGTTGTCCTTCTCCTTCGAGGGAAGAGGACTCGTTCTTGGCTTTGACTTCGGAAGAAGCTCAGCTGAGTTTCGATACCGAATAGATGATGGGGAGTGGCAAGTGATGGAGCGGGAGAGGCCATCATGGGTCCAGGATGATGGGTGGTATCGCTTAAGCTGTTTCGGAGATGATTGGGTGAGCGGCCGTCACCGCTTCGAGCTTGAAGTCATTCATGGCAATCGACCAGAATGCACAGGCACTAATTTCCGACTCGCGAAAGTGGGGATTATCAGGTGACCGCCCTTCGGAGCAGACGAGTTGTCATTAGTGCGCTTGCTGTCAGCTTAGCGCTTCTAGGCGCCGTTTTAGTTGTTGTATTGGCTGTTCTGCCAAGCTCAAACAAGGAAGAACCATTTTTGAAATATGAAGCGGAGTCCGGGCTGCTTCAAGGTACTATGGTTTCTCAAGTAGCGGAGGGCTATTCTGGCTCTGGATTCGTTACTGGCTTTACGGATGAGCAGGACCAGTTAACGTTTGAGGTTGTTGCTCCAAAGGCAGTATTATACAATGTATGGGTCAGCTACCGGGCGCCAAATGGCAATAAAGTAGCTGGCATTTCATTAAATAATCAGCCCCACGGCGAATTGGTTTTACAGCCAAATGATCAATTTACGGAGCTCAAGGCAGGGAAGCTGCTTTTACAAGAGGGCGCGAATACGATTAGCTTGACCAGAGGCTGGGGTTATTACGATATCGACTATATTAAGCTGCAAAAGACGAAGCCTGAAACGAAACATCAGGTCTCTGGTGAATTAGTGAATGGGAATGCTTCTGCAGAAGCCAAAAAACTAATGAATTATTTGGTGGAAAACTATGGCGAGTCGATGTTGTCGGGTCAAACCGGACTGGATAATGTTTCTTGGATTGAGAAGATTACCGGTAAAAAACCAGCGATGGTCGGGTTTGATTTAATCGATTATTCCAAAACAAGAGCAGAGCACGGAGCTATCTCGTATGAAGTGGAAAAAGCAATTGGCTGGCATAAGCAAGGCGGCATTACAACCTTCTTATGGCATTGGAACGCTCCCACCGGCATAATTGACGAGCAGGGAAAAGAATGGTGGCGGGGGTTTTATGCTGATTCGGTAACCTTTGATTTGGAGAAAGCTTTGAGTGACACCGAATCGGAGGAGTACAAGCTGCTGCTAGCTGATATCGATACGATTGCCGTGCAGCTTCAAAGGTTAAATGATGCCCATGTGCCCGTGTTATTTAGACCGCTTCATGAAGCAGAAGGCGGGTGGTTCTGGTGGGGAGCAAAGGGTCCTGAGCCGGCAAAGCAGCTTTACCGACTAGTATACGATCGACTGGTCAATAAGCATGAATTAAACAATCTCATATGGATCTGGAATTCGGTCCAGCCCGAATGGTATCCAGGAGATGACGTAGTGGATATCGTTAGTGTAGATAGTTATCCAGCCCCTGGAGATCATTCTCCAGCCATTAATTATTTTGATAATCTCGTCGCTCTAGTCAGCAATAAAAAACTTGTTGCAATGACTGAAAATGGTTCCATTCCTGACCCGGACTTAATGAAGGCGTATGGTGCGAATTGGAGCTGGTTTGTCACCTGGGAAGGCGATTATTTAAACGATGGAAAACATAACAGCCAAGAAATTTTGAAAAAAATCTACAATCATTCAAATGTGACGACACTGGATGAACTTCCAGACTTGTTTGGCATGAAAAAAGCTGTAGATAAAGAAGAATGACAAGCGATAGGAAGACACATATTCTTAGGAGGACAAAATGAGAGAAACACAACTAGTGCTAAGTAATTGGAAATTCAAAGCTTGTCAGGAGCAAGAATGGATGGAAGCCATCGTGCCTGGCTGCGTTCATACGGATTTGCTGCGCAATGGCATCATCAAAGATCCTTTCTATAAAACAAATGAGCATGATTTGCAATGGATTGACAAAATAGATTGGGAATACGAGACTCATTTCGACGTAAATGATCAATTGTTAAATGCCTCAACTATTGAACTCGTATTCGATGGATTAGATACGTATGCAGACGTTTATGTAAATGGCAATCATGTATTGTCAGCAGACAATATGTTCAGAACATGGAAAGCAAATGTAGCGTCTATGGTGAATGCCAAAGATAATGTATTGTTGATTAAATTCCGCTCCCCTGTGCAAGAGGATTTGCCGAAGATCGAGAAGCTTGGCTATAATCTACCAGCTAGTAATGATCAATCAGAGCTTGGCGGACTGGGTACTCAGAAGATAAGTATTTTTGCAAGAAAAGCGCCTTATCATTATGGCTGGGACTGGGGTCCGCGATTCGTTACGAGCGGTATTTGGCGTGAAGCTAGACTAGAAGGCTGGTCGGGCAGCAAAATTACGGATGTATATGTGAAGCAGGATCAGGTAAATGCTTCGAAAGCTAGCTTAACGGTAGATGTGGAAATTGAGTCGGAGCATGAATGGAACGGCTTGGTGAAGTTAAGTGCAGGGGGACAAACTTGGGAGCAGGCTGCGCACTTAAAGCAAGGGATCAATGTGATTCAACTGCCTGTTGATATCGAGAATCCGAAGCTTTGGTGGAGCAGAGGACTTGGCGATGCTCATTTATATACATTTACAGCAGAGCTTTGCAAGGATGAAGAGTTGATAGCTGCAAAGTCCGTTCGTACTGGTCTTCGCTCCATTCGATTGGTGCGAGACAAGGATGAGGTAGGAGCCTCGTTTTATTTTGAGCTTAACGGCGTTCCTGTGTTTGCGAAAGGTGCAAACCATATCCCTAATGACAGCTTCATTACAGAAGTAACAGATGAGCGATATAGACATGAAATAGTTTCAGCTGCGGAATCGAATATGAACATGCTTCGTGTATGGGGCGGCGGTATATATGAGCAATCGGTGTTCTATGAGCTTTGTGATGAGTACGGCATCTTGGTGTGGCAGGACTTTATGTTCGCATGCAGCATGTATCCTGGCGATGAGGCCTTTCTAGAAAATGTTCGCTTGGAAGCAGAAGAGAATGTGAAGCGGCTGCGCAATCATCCTTCTATCGTGCTGTGGTGCGGCAATAACGAGATTGATTCGGCTTGGGCGCAATTTGATGAGAAGGGCGGCTGGGGCTGGAAAAAAGAATATACATCGGAGCAGCGCGCTGTCATTTGGGCGGACTACGAGGCAGTTTTCCATGACATTTTACCTGATGCGGTAGAAGCCTATGCGCCAGGAACACAATATTGGCCATCCTCACCGCTTATATCGCTGTCGGGGGACATTAACCAGCATGCGCATCCGCTATCTACAGAGGGAGATGTTCATTACTGGGGAGTATGGCACGCAGTTGAGCCATTTGAGAACTACAACCTGAAAATCGGCCGTTTTATGAGTGAATACGGCTTCCAGTCATTCCCTGAGTATGATACGGTGATGAAATTCGCAACGGAGCAGGATTTGGCTCTGGATTCTAAGGTAATGCGCGCGCATCAGAAAAATGGCGACGGCAACCGTCTCATTAAAGAATACATGGATATTTATATGAGCGAGCCTAAGGACTTTCCTGCTTTTCTTTATATGAGTCAGGTGCTGCAAGCAGAAGCGATGAAGATGGCGATTGAGGCGCATCGTCGCAGCATGCCATATTGCATGGGAACGTTATACTGGCAAATGAATGATTGCTGRCCAGTAGCTTCTTGGGCAGGCATGGATTATTACGGAAAATGGAAAGCTATGCAGTATTATGCGAAAAGAAGCTTCGCCGACACAATGCTGTCCTTTGACAAGACAGATGACGGCATTATCAATATTCATGCGGTAACGGATTTGCTGGAATCGTTGAACGGCGAGCTCAGATTAACGCTATACGACTTTGCAGGCGTGTTAATTAAGCAGGAAACGACTCAAGTTTCCGTAGCAGGAAATAGTGCAGCAATTGTAAGCTCGATAAACGAGCTGGAATGGCTGACAGGCTGCGAAGCAAACCGTGTTGTATTGTATGCAGAGCTGACCCAAGGCGGTAAGCTGATAGACAGCAAGGAACATTATTTCGTGAAAGCGAAAGAACAGAAGCTTGCTTCAGCGGTTATTCGAATTTCAGAGGTTGAAGGCAGCAACGGCACGTCGTTCGCGCTGGAGACGGATGTGCTTGCTAAGCAGGTATGGATTACCGCAGAGCACGAGGGCATGTTCACGGACAACTTTTTTGATTTGATACCGGGTGTAGCTAAAATCGTAGAGTTCCGCTTGCGCGAAAGTGGAGAAGCAGCAAGTAAGCCAATTGCAGCGGGCAAGGTGCAAGCTCGTTCAATGATCGATTTTTTGGCTGAGGGCAAATAAAACGAAGTGAAACAAAGCAGATAAAAAGGAGGCACCTATGAAGGGTGCCTCCTTTTCTTAATGTACAATACGATACTGCTGAAGCGGGAATATAGTCATTTTTTTGGCAATCTTATCTCGCATTAACTCTTTACTGCGAGAAAGGATTAATGTATTATCGTATTAAAGGTTTTGACTTTATTTAGTAAGGGTGAAATGTATGAACGAGAAAATTGAAGTTAAACCACGAAAGGCTTTGGAAGTGATGAAGCCCTACTCCCCAGGTAAACCGATTTGGGAGGTTCAGAGCGAATATGGCCTGCAGCATGTAATTAAGCTGGCCTCTAATGAAAATCCATTAGGACCTTCTCCAAAAGCGATAGAAGCCATTCAAATCGCCTTGACTGATCTTCATCGTTATCCTGACAACCAGTCTCAATTATTGAAGAAAACCATTGCCGATTATTACGACCTGCATGCAGATCAAGTCATTGTTACTAACGGCGGAGATGAGCTCATCACGCTTGTTGCAGAAGCTTTTTTGGATGCGGGTGATGAAATTATTGTGCCGGGACCTACATTTAGTGAATATGAGTTTGGTGCTCAGCTGATGGGAGCTAAAACAATCGTTGTCCCGCTCAATGATGCTTTTCAATATGATGCAGAAGCTATTGTTGCTGCAGTGACTGATCGTACCAAAATTATATATCTATGTTCTCCAAATAATCCAACAGGTACTTATGTAGCTCAAAAAGATTTGAAATATATCCTCGATACAATCCCAAAACGTATCATGGTTATGCTCGATACAGCTTACAGCCACTACGTTTCGGAGGAGCTGTATTCGGATGGAATGGCATTTGTAAGAGCAGGCTACCCGCTCATCGTGCTAAAAACCTTTTCGAAAATTTACGGCCTTGCAGGAATTCGAGTAGGCTATGGGGCTGCCCCTCAGCAAATTATTCAGAGCATTCTTCAAGTGAAGGAGCCGTTTAATGTTAATGCACTTGCCCAGACAGCGGCAGCAGCAGCGATCGGTGATGAAGAGCATGTTTTAAGTTCGCAAGCACTGGTTGCCAAGGAACGTGAGCGCATGTACGCTTCATTTGACCAGCTTGGGATCAAATATACGCAAAGTATGACCAACTTTGTACTTGCTGAGCTTGGGCCGGAATCGGAGTCCATCTACATGCGTTTAATGGCTAAAGGGATTATCGTTCGCCACGGCAAAACGTGGGGCTTGCCGCTCCATGTGCGTATCTCAATAGGTATGCCGGAAGAAAATGATCAGTTTATTGCCGCATTAAGCGAAATACTTGGTTCGGTTTAGTCTTTAGCAAATAATTATGCCGCGATGTTAGTAAGAGCAGCCAAAGAGTGAAAATTCGTCGGCTGCTCTTTATTTGATCGATGCGATTAACCAGTAAATTCTTGAACCCATGCCCCTTGGTAATACCCAACTCCAATTTTAGTGAAACTGGATTTCAAAATATTTGCGCGGTGCCCAGGGCTGTTCATCCAATCCTTCATTACTTGATCAGGAGTAGGCTGGCCTTTAGCAATATTTTCACCAGCAGAACTGTACGTAATATTGAATTGTTTCATCATGTCGAAGGGAGAACCATAAGTTGGTGAATTATGATCAAAGTAGTTGTTGTTAATCATATCCTGTGCTTTAACCAATGCCATTTTGGATAAAGATCCATCCATGCTAAGTGCAGGCAACCCTGATTTTGATCGTTCAGAATTGACCAGTTGAAGCACCTGCTGTTCATATTGTCCAGAGGAAGAAGGAGCTTTCTCCGCTGGATTTTGAGTCGTTGGATTTTGAGTGGTCGGGTTTTGAGTTGTTGGATTCTGTGTCGTTGGTTGTTGAGCTGGGTATTGACCAGGGTACTGAGACGGAGATGGATAAGGATACTTATTCACGAGTCCATTTGCTCCATCGCCCAACAGCCAATCTGGAATGTTGTTGTACTGCGAGCCCTTCATTGAAACAGTAGGATTCTTCATCATCGGTGTAGAGATTGAAGAGGCCTGGGTTGTGTGTGGAGTTGACGTAATAATAGGTGTTTTGGTTGATGTGTAACCAAGAGCAGAGTGCTTATTGGTTGACATCCTTGGATTTGACGAACAGCCTACAGCTAAAATAAGTAAAGCTAAAATGAAAAATTTCCGCATGTACATACTCCTCAACGTTAGAATAGTGTGCTTGCTACCCGATATATAATTTCCTGACCAAGCTGTTGTTATCCCGGAGAAAAAAGGGATTTAATTTTTTTTTAAAAGAAGACTTGCTTATTACAAATGCCTATGGTATATTATCAATACAAACAACAAATTTAACCTTGAATTCACATATTGAAAAGGTTGTCATTTGTATGATGATATCTTTTTCAATGTGTGATTTTTAGTTTTTCTGGAAAAAACATGTTAATATACTTTTGGAGGTAATCAATTATGGAACAAGGTACAGTAAAATGGTTTAACGCAGAGAAAGGCTTCGGTTTTATCGAAGTTGAAGGCGGCAATGACGTATTCGTACATTTCTCCGCAATCCAAGGCGACGGTTTCAAATCACTTGACGAAGGTCAACGCGTTGAGTTCAACGTAACTCAAGGCAACCGTGGACCACAAGCAGAAAACGTTGTAAAACTATAGTATCAAATCAAAACCCCTTAACTTCGGTTAAGGGGTTTTTTTATGCATAAATTATAAATTTTCGGGGTGGGACAGGACTACCACTCTGTTTTTGTTTTTGGTAAGGTAGAGGTATGTAGACGAAGGGAGAATCCAAGGAGGCAGCCAATCTATTCAAGCCTTAGCCAGAATGATTGGGTCAATCATAGGAGGTCAAATCTATGTATCATTTGGTCATGCCGCACCTGCTTTTATGGGTATGATCCTTATAGCAGTGGCTATACCAGTAATGTATTTGCACCAGCAAACACAAAAAAACCAACTCGAGTGAATAAACGCTCGAATTGGTTTTACAGCGGAAATATTAGCGAAGATTTGGAATGTTTACTTCTGGATTAACGTCTGCTTCATAATCGATGCCATCTGTCTCGAAACCGAACAGCTGGAAAAATTCACGACGATAACCTTCAAGATCAGAAAGATCATAAACATTTTCTGTAGAGAGCTTAGCCCAAACATCGGCAACCTCAGCTTGGATTTCTGGTCTCATCTCCCAATCATCAACGCGGATTAGGCCTTTTTCATCAACCAGCGTTTCACCTTTACCGTATAGACGTTCTGAGAATAAACGATACATTTGCTCAATGCAGCCCTCATGAATGCCTTTTTCTTTCATCACTTTATAAAGGGCGGAAATATAAAGCGGCACCACTGGAATCGCGGAGCTTGATTGCGTAACGAGCGCTTTGTTAACGGAAACGAATGCGCGACCGCCATTTGTGCTGAGCTGTTCATTAAGGCGGTGAGCCGTAGCTTCCAGATCATTTTTAGCAGCGCCAATTGTACCTTCACGATAAACTGCATGTGTAATTTCAGGTCCAATGTAAGAGTAAGCAACTGTAGTTGCGCCTTCAGCAAGTGCTCCAGCTTTCTCAAGCTCGTCAATCCACATCTGCCAGTCCTCGCCGCCCATAACAGCAATCGTTTGACGAAGCTCGTCTTCTGTTGCCGGCTCGATTGTAGCTTGCGTTACATCGCCGTTATGGAAGTTAACGGTTTTGTTCGAATACGTGCCGCCAAGCGGCTTGATAACGGAAGAGAACGTTTCGCCTGTTTTTGGATGCGTCCGGCGCGGAGAAGCTACGCTGTAGACAACGAGATCAATTTGACCTAGTTCCGTACGGATCAAGTCGATTGTTTTTGCTTTAATTTCATCAGAGAAAGCATCTCCAACGATGCTGAAAGATTTGCGTCCAGCAGTTGCAGCAGCTTCCTCGAAAGCAGCGGAATTGTACCAGCCAGCGGATGCTGTGCGTGCGCCTTCAGCAGCTTTGTCAAAATAAACGCCAATTGTATTAGCGCCAGCAGCGAAAGAAGAAACGATACGTGAAGCAAGACCATAACCTGTTGAAGCTCCAATGACGAGCACGTTGCGCGGGCCTTCAATGCTTGGTTGAGCGTTTACGTAATCGATTTGACGCTGTACTTGTTGTGCGCAGCCCTCAGGATGTGCTGTCGTACAAATAAAGCCACGAGTTTTTGGTTGAATAATCATATTAGAATATTCCTTTCCATAATGGAATTTGTTTGTATGCGTTATGTAACGGGACAACTCTCTCCCATTTTACCGATTTTTATTGAAGAAGGGAAGTTCTCCATTCGTGACAAAAGCATTTATTTGCACAATTTCTTATTTTTTCTCAAATAAATAAGCGCCAAGAAAGCATCTCTGCATTCTTGGCGCTTATTTATGTAGAAATTAACGACGTCCTGACAGCTGTTGTTCAGCCATTTGAACGAGCCGGCGTGTAATTAATCCGCCGATAGAGCCCATATCGCGAGTGGTCATATTGCCATAATATCCGTCTTGCGGAAGTTGAATGCCAAGCTCTTGGGCCACTTCATATTTAAGCTGCTCTAGAGCTGCACGGGCTTGCGGTATAAGAAGTTGATTCGTACGATTTGCCATCTTTTCTCAGCCTCCTTCTTGAACCTATTATGTGGATACGAGTGAGAGTTTATTCATATCATTCACCTAAATTTACCTCCTATTTTTGAAGTGAAATCATGCTAAAATGTTTAAACGGAAAGGGGGGCGCCGTAATGTTTGTGGAACCCATGTTACTAACGGAATATGAAAAACCTTTTGATGATGATGATTTTATATTTGAACCCCTATTGGATGGACACCGCCTGCAGCTCTCCTTTATGGGAAGCAAGGCTGCTTTATATACTCGGCATTTCAATGAAGTTACGCGGCAGTATCCCGAATTACATAATGTACCGCTGAGGGAGCCGGCGGATGTTCTGTTAGATGGCGAGGTAACCTATGTAAACCCATTTACAGGAGCGATTGAGTTCGAGTCGCTGAAGGAACGTTACAGGCTGAAGAAGGAACCGAGTATCCGTGAAGCCAAAAGGACGAAGCCGGTCCAGTTTTTTGTATTTGATATTCTTTATTACAACGGGCTTGATTTAAGGCAAAAACCGCTGCTTGAGCGAAAGCGGCTGCTGGAATATATTTTGGAGGATAATGCCTATTTCAAAAAGATGCTGTACGTGGAGCGAGAGGGTGCAGCTATTTTTGATCTTGTAAGAAGATCGGATTTGGAGGGCATTGCCTGCAAGCGCAAGGATAGCACCTACRCTGAGGGTCGTCAGGAGAGCTGGCTAAAGGTGATAAATGATAATTATAAATCGTTATCGATGGCTTCAGATCAGAAAAAAACCTCAATTGCTGAGTAAAGGTATTATTAATATTTTTATTAATAACAACGAATATTCATAAATGATTTTATAGTGAGTGAGATGAATGCTGTCGGCAAAAGCTGATGGCATTTTTTTGCGTTTATTTCTAAAACGAAGGAATGGATACTTCCGTACTAGTGGGGAGTGGGAGTGAAACTCACTTACATCGTTTATATATTTTCTATTGACGATTTACAGCGTTTGTCGTTACAATGTAAACGTTAACAAAATTAGTAATCGATTAGTTTAATTGTTATTCGTTGGTCAAAAGTTATGCAGGAATAAAAAATGTGAGGTGAATGGGAGCGTATCGTTCGATTTACTGATGATGCCATTATGATGAATGAAACATGATTTTCAATCGAAAGGGGAGTTATGCGATGCTCAAATATTTTAGCAAACTGATTGCATTGGTTCTTGTTTGCTTATTACTTGTACCTGCACCATTAATTGTGGCTGCTGAAGGTAATACAGAACCCGTTCAGAGTACCTTGGATCGTGCAAACCAAAGCAAAATCAAATCCGATGTGCAAGGCCACTGGGCGGAAAAGGATTTTACAGAGTGGTACGAGAAACAGCTTATCCAGGGTTATGGGGATGGGAATTTTAAGCCAGATCAAGCGATAAGTCGAGTGGAATTTATGACTCTGATGAATCGGGTTTATCGCTTTGTTGATGAGGAAGAGATTGTTTTCTCTGATGTATCTGCATCCAGCTCTTACTACAGTGAAGTGAAGAAGGCGGTTGCGGCAGGATATATTTCCGGTTACAGCGACGGAACGATCCGTCCCAACGATTCGATTTCTCGTCAAGAGGCTGCCGTTATATTATTTAGAGTATTTCGGTTGAGCAGTGCGGCCAAATATGAAAGCGCTCTTACGGATCTAGGCTCATTGCCTTCATGGAGTAAGGAAGCCGTGAACGCGCTCGTTATGGAAGGATACGCAACAGGGTATAAAGATCAAACATTTAAACCAAATAACAAGATTACAAGAGCTGAGGCGCTGCGGCTAATAAACAATATTTCTGGAGAGATATTGAATCAAGCGGGCACATATGCGGATGTTTCAAGCAAAAACATAATCATTAATACAGCGAATATTACGTTAAAAGATACAACTATTGAAGGAGATCTATACTTAACCGAAGGCATCGCCRAAGGGGATGTCATACTCGACAATGTCAAAGTAAAAGGAGTAGTGAAGGTATTTGGAGGAGGCCAAAACAGCATTAAAATAAAGGATTCGGATATCGCGCAAATTTATGTTGATAAAAAGAATGGCAAGCTGCGAATGGTAACCCAAGGAACAACAACCGTTGGTCAAGTGTTTACCATTTCAGGCGTTAAGCTTGAAGAGGCTGACGGTTTAACTGGTGAAGGCTTCAAAAATGTAATGATTGACAAGGATACAGCAGCGGATGCAACCATTGAGTTGGATGGAAACTTTGATAAGGTTGAGATTTCTGCATTATCTTTTCCTGCTATTAAATTGCTGAAAGGCATCATAAGTAAAATGATAGTGGAGCAAAAAGCTGCCTTGCATGTGAATGAGGCCGCGGAAATTAAAGAGATTATCATTCTGTTTGACAGTAAGCTCAAAGTTACAGGCAAAGGCAAAGTGACAAGCAATAGTGAGAATGAGGCTAAGCTCGAGCGAGAGGCAGCGACATTTCCTGCTTCTGGTGGTAATGGTGGTGGAAATGAAACACCTGCGCCAACAACAACTCCTACTCCTACTCCTACTTCGACACCGATGCCGACGCCTACTTTTGAAAATGTATCGGTTCACGATCCATCTGTTATTAAAGTTGACGAAACGTATTACGTATTCGGCTCGCATTTGGCGGCTGCAAAATCGAATGATCTCATGAGCTGGTCGTTAATTGATTCAGGCGTGACGGAAACGAACAAACTGTTCAAGAGTGCTGAAAGCAATGTGAAAAAGGAATTGGCTGAGGCGCTCGGCTGGGCAGAAACGGATACGCTATGGGCTGCTGATGTCATTCAGCTTGCAGATGGAAAGTTTTACATGTATTACAATGCATGCAAAGGAGATCAACCGCTCTCAGCACTCGGGGTTGCAGTTGCGGATAATATCGAAGGGCCATATGTGAATAAAGGCATCTTCCTGAAATCAGGCAAAGGATTAAGCGCGGAAGGTACGGCTTATGACGGTACAAAACATCCGAATGTTGTTGATCCCGATACGTTTTTTGATAAGGATGGCCGATTATGGATGGTCTATGGCTCATACTCCGGCGGAATTTTTATTCTAGAGATGAATGCTGAAACCGGTTTTCCATTAGATAATCAAGGTTATGGCAAACGATTGATGGGCCAAAATCATAGTCGTATTGAAGCGCCTTACATCCAATATCATCCGAATAGCGGCTACTATTATTTATTTGTGACATTTGGTGGATTAGATTCGGTTGGCGGCTACAATATGCGAATATCTCGTTCTTTAAATCCGGATGGGCCTTATGTGGAT
The DNA here is from genome assembly GCF_052113545.1 of Paenibacillus sp. TAF43_2. NCBI lineage: Bacteria > Bacillati > Bacillota > Bacilli > Caryophanales > Paenibacillaceae > Paenibacillus > Paenibacillus sp. TAF43_2. Next base: position 49 of record NZ_JBFRDK010000160.1, on the reverse strand, counting down.
TATGAAGGTCAGGATATGATTCAGGCTCACGGTCCAGAGGGCTCATTCT
>NZ_JBFRDK010000159.1:0-14177 GCF_052113545.1 Paenibacillus sp. TAF43_2 | reverse complement strand
GTGGTCTATAGAACAGGAGAGACTGCTGGTAAAATTAATCATACAGGAGAGATGAAAAAACTCAAATCAAATTTTGTTTGGAAAGGGGCAGAACAGTGGAAAGTGCGCTAAACAAACCGCTGCAGCAAGAAAAAAAACAAAGACAACAAAAGGATAAAAGAGCGAGAGAACTATTTAGCCGTACTTGGCCCTTGCATCTCATGCTGCTTCCGGCGGCTATTGTTACCTTTATATTTGCTTATGTACCAATGAGCGGGCTAATTATGGCCTTTCAGGATTTTAAACCTTATAACGGCATGTTTCATTCGAAGCTTGTTGGACTGGAGCACTTCCGCTTTATGTTTGAGTATCCAGACAGCAAACAGGTCATTTGGAACACGTTAATCATTTCGGGCTTAAAGATCGTTTTTGGCTTAATCGTGCCGTTCACGTTCGCGATTCTGCTTAATGAGGTTCGAAAAATGCTGTTTAAGCGAGTGGTACAAACTTTGGTGTACTTGCCGCATTTTATATCATGGGTAATTTTAGGTGCGATCCTTACTGACATGCTGGGCAGTAAAGGAATCGTGAATCAGACGCTCAACAGTCTCGGCATAGATTCCGTATTTTGGCTTGGCAACGGGGATTGGTTCCGTTTTACCGTTATCGTAAGCGATATTTGGCAAAACTTCGGTTTTAACACCATCGTGTTTCTTGCGGCACTGGCGGGTGTAAATCCTTCATTGTACGAAGCGGCTGAGGTGGATGGCGCCACGCGCTGGAAGCAGACGCTGCACATCACGGTTCCGTCGATGATTCCAATCGCGGTTGTCGTAGGCACGTTGTCCCTCGGCAATATTTTGAACGGGGGCTTCGATCAAATTTTCAATCTATACAATTCGCTTGTATACGATAAGGGAGACATTATCGATACGTTCGTCTATCGGACAGCGATATTGAATGGTCAATACAGCTTTGGAACAGCTGTTGGTTTGTTTAAATCTCTAATCGGTTTGATCATGATCGTCTTCTCTTACCGAATGGCATACAAATATGCAGGTTATCGAATTTTCTAGGAAAGAGAGGGGCGAGAAAAAGTATGTATCACAAAACAACAGGTTATAAAGCTTTTTCAGTATTTAACTATATTTTGCTCGCGATCATTTGTATTTCTTGTATTATTCCGCTCGTTCATATTTTAGCTGTAAGCTTAAGCGCCAGCTCGCCAGCCAACGCGAATCTGGTCAAGCTATGGCCGATCGGCTTCAACTTTGAAGCCTATTCCAAAACGCTGAATAACGATAATTTTCACAATGCTCTTTTTGTAGGTTTTAAGCGTACGGCACTCGGCACGCTCGTCGGCATGACTTTGATGATTCTAGCAGGTTATGCATTATCCAAAGATGGACGGACATTTAAGAGCCGTTCGGTCTATACGTGGTATTTTCTCTTTACGATGTTATTCAGTGGTGGTATTGTTCCTTCGTACATGCTTATTCGCAACTTGGATTTAATGAACTCGATTTGGGCGCTTATTCTGCCAGGGGCGATCAACGTATTTAATATGGTGCTTCTAATGAACTTTTTCCGGGCAGTACCGAAGGAGCTGGAGGAAGCTTCGCTCATGGATGGAGCAGGACAGTTCCGAACGCTTTGGAGTATATTTTTACCCATTTCAATGCCGGCTTTAGCTACGATTTCATTGTTTACCATGGTTACACATTGGAATTCATGGTTTGATGGATTGTTATATATTACAGATTATAGAAAATATCCATTAGCAACCTTCTTGCAAACGATTATTGTACAGCAGGATTTTAATAAAATAAATCCCGATGTCAACGAGCTTAAGCATATCTCGCAGCGTACCGTTAAATCCGCGCAAATCTTCATTGGTACATTGCCGATACTGCTTGTATACCCCTTTTTACAGCGATATTTCGTGAAAGGCATCATCATGGGGGCTGTCAAAGAATAGTGCAAGAAAAAGGCATCAATAACAAAATTATGGTCTTTCGGAGCTGTAAAGCGAGCTGTATATTGGTAACAAGCGATATTACAAATATCGTTAATAATAACAAAAATTAACTTACGGGGGTAAAGGCATGAAGAAGTGGCTTTCGGTCTTATTGGTACTATCATTTATGCTCGCAATCGCAGCTTGTTCTGGAAACAACACGAACAAGGGGACTAACAGTCCGGCAGCAACAAACAAAGCGAGCAACGAACCAGCCAAGGTTGAAGAAGGAAGCACTGAAGGCTTTGCGGATGGCAAGTATACGACACCAATTACGCTAACGACAGTATGGGGTCTTAACCAAAATGGTTCAATCTTCAAAGAAGGCGAGTCCATTGAGGATAATGTTCATACTCGTCTTATCAAAGAAAGACTTGGCATTGAAATTAAATACAACTGGGTTGTAACGAATACGAATGATGCATACAAAACAAAGCTTCGCCTTATGCTGTCATCAGGTGAGGAAATGCCGGATGTTGTCACTTACCGCGGAGATATGGAAACGGTTAATATGTTGATCGACTCAGGTCAATTTATGCCAGTAGGCGATTTGGTCGACAAATACGCGAATGATACTTACAAAGCAGGCCTTGATCTTGATCCAACCATCTGGCTGCCAATTAGCCGGGGCGCTGACAAAATGGCCTTGCCTATTCTTGATTATGCCTACAATGCAGATCATGTCATGTGGATTCGTGAGGATTGGCTGACAAAGCTTAACCTTAAAGCTCCAACAACGCTTGCAGAAATGGAAACGGTTATGGAAGCATTCGTTAAGAATGATCCAGACGGAGACAGCAAAGCGGATACAATTGGCCTTGCAACGGGCTTCAAAAATGGCTTCGCTAACTGGATGACTGATATCGGCTTCGTGTTTGGCGCTTATGGCACAATGCCTGGTCAATGGAATCAAGCAGCGGATGGATCTTTKGCGCATGGTTCGATCAATCCAGCAGCTAAAGATGCATTAACAAAATTAAAAGAATGGTTAGACAAAGGCTACATTTCACAAGATTCAGCATTGCTTGATGAATCAACAGGCTCGGAATTGTTTACTAAAGGCGAAGCGGGAATTATTTTTGGACCAAACTGGCTTCCAGCATGGCCTTTCCCAGATCTTCTGAACAACGTTCCTGGCGCAAAATATAAAGCGTATCCAATTCCTGCTGGTCCAGACGGCAAAATTGGCTCCGCAGGCGGCAACCCGCCAGCAAACGGTTATGTATTCGTAAACAAAAAAGCTAAAAATCCTGAAGCTATTTTGCACTACTATAACTGGTTCTTCGATAATATGGCTAACCCGCAGCCGGGCAGCGAGTTCGAGAAGGGCTTCGCAGAAGGTTATGATTATGCAACACTTCCAGACGGCTCTATTACTGCGGATATTGCAAAATACCCAGACCTATTCCCTGGTTTGAAGGATCAAACAGCACCACCGCTCTACTACACGCTCACTTTTGAAGGCGCTCGTATTCCTACTCTTTATGCAGAAACGCATGTTAAGCTTGCTGCTGGCGCAGAGCCGGTAACGCCATACGAGAAACAAGAGTTTAATACACGTCTAAAAGAGAATACAGATGCGATGAAAGTGGTTATGGACCAAAATTCGATCCGTATGAAAAACTACTACATGGGTCCTTTGACGGAAACGATGCAAAGCAAAAACGAGCTTCTGAACAAGCTGCTTAATGAAACGTTCAGCAAAATCGTATATGGGCAACAACCGGTAGATTCGTTCGACACGATGGTTGAAAACTGGAAAAAATCAGGCGGCGAACAAATTACAAAAGAAGTTAACGATTGGTACAACAGCGTAAAATAAGGAGTTATTTTCAACTGAGGCATCATGTAAAAGTTTAATAGATAGAGAAAACAGTCTGTCACGTTGCAGTTTATCATTTAGCTGTAAGGGGCAGGCTGTTTCCTTGAAAAGACAAGTAAGCGTTATCATTTTATTTCATAATCCGGAAAGGATGTAGGAGAAGCATGAATAAACGGTTTATCTCCATAATATTGGTGTTCATGATGCTCACAAGCAGCTTGCCGGCTGTCAGTGCGGCGACAGCTACAGATGGGAAGGGAACGGCGCATTGGGGCGAGAAAGTGCTGGAAAAATGGATTTCTAAGGGGATGCTTAGCGGATATCCGGATGGGAGCTTGCAGCCTGATCGTCAAGTAACGAGAGCTGAATTTACAAAGCTGGTCCATGCGATCTTTCAGTTTGAAGCTAAAGGCTCGAATACTTTTACAGATGTAGCCGCTGACGCATGGTACAGCAAGCAGGTTGCTGCTGCGTTGGAAGCTGGAGTGATTGCCGGTTACCCGGATGGCAGCTTTAAGCCTGACGCACCACTTACGAGGCAGGAGGCTGCGAAAATAACAGCCGAACTGTTTAAGCAGGCTAGGGCAGATGGGAATCAGCTATCTAGCTTTACGGATTATAATCAAGTACAAGCTTATGCAAAAGCACCGTTGGAGCAGCTGCTGGCAGGAGGATACATAACGGGTTATCCGGATCAAACCATTCGGCCGAAAAAACCGATTACTCGTGCAGAGGCCATCACATTGCTTGACCGAATTGCTGGTGAAATTATTAATGCAGCCGGCACCTATGAAAATTTGAAAATAGCCGGAAATGCTGTCGTAAATACAGCGGGAGTAAAGATCAACAAAACTGTTATCGATAAGGATTTGTTCTTAACGCAGGGAATTGGCGAAGGCGATGTCTTTTTAACGGATGTGGATGTGAAAGGAACGGTCTACATCAATGGGGGCGGAATCAACAGCATTCATTTTATAAATTCGAAGCTGAATAAGCTTATTGTGAATAAACCTGCTGGAAAAGTACGCGTCGTACTCACAGGCTCTTCGCAGGTGCAGCAGCTCATCGTGGAAACGGGATCTGATATTCAAATTGATGCTGGAGCAAGCAGTCAAATACTTACGATTTCGGATACAGCTGAAGGAACGACAATTCAGGTAAATGGTACTGTAAATCAAATAATTAATACAGGTTCAAGCACGACATTAAATGGAAATAGCTTAGGCAAAAGCAGTGATGTCACTGTTCAGAACGGAATTGTAAAAACAGGACAACTGACTGGCTCAGGTCAAAGCGGTGGTGGCGGTCAAACGACTCCGCAACCAACTCCAACAGCAGCACCGACAAACTCACCGACATCTTCGCCAACGACAGCGCCGTCGGCGACACCAACAACAACACCTGTGGATGAATGGAAGCTTGTATGGAATGATGAATTTGATGGAAGTGGCGACAACGTTGATACAAACGGCGTTAACCTCGACAAATGGGGTTATCAGTTAGGCACAGGCTCTCAATATGGTCTTGATGGCTGGGGGAACAATGAAGAACAGTATTATCGCTCCGAAAATATTAAAGTAGCGGATGGGAAATTAACGATCACCGCTGACGATGATGGTTTTGGCGGCAAGAAATATACATCAGGCAGACTCTATACGGAGCCTACCTTCAATAAAACGTATGGAAAATTTGAAGCTCGCATGAAGCTGCCGGTAGGCAACGGCATTTGGCCTGCCTTCTGGATGATGCCGAAGGATAGCGAGTATGGGGTTTGGGCTTCATCTGGAGAACTCGATATTATGGAAGCGCGCGGCCGCTTACCGAACAAAGTCGGCGGAGCCATTCATTACGGTAAAAACTGGCCGGCAAACAAGTCAAAAAGTGCAGATTACATTTTTGGAGAAGAAACGGATATTACTGACTATCACACTTACGGTGTAGAGTGGGAGCCTGGTGAAATTCGCTGGTATGTTGACGGACAATTATTCCAGAAGCTTAATAATTGGGATAGCTGGGGAGCAGATCAACCAACGAAATATGCTTTTCCTGCTCCGTTTGATAAGCCGTTTTACATGATTTTGAACTTGGCTGTTGGCGGTAATTTTGACGGTGGGATAACACCCGACCCATCACTCCTGCCAGTGAAAATGGAAGTCGACTATGTTCGTGTCTATGAACTAACTGGCAGGCCGTATAAGACGCCTGTAGAGCCTAGCGTCGACTCAGAGCCATATCCAGATCAATATAAGGAACCGATTGCAGGCAATTTTGTATACGATAATAGCTACAGCAAGCCATTCACAACAATTGCTGAGGCGAATCAAGCTTTAGATACGAATTATTGGAATTTTGTGCATGTAAGCACATTCCAAGGCAACGGCTCGATTTCTGTTGAAGCTTTAAATGGTGTAAATTATGCCAAAGCGGATATTACGAGCAGCGGGAATGCCATACATGCGGTTCAACTCATTCAGAATGTAACGCTTGGTAAAGGCAGATGGTATAAGCTCACTTTTGACGCCAAATCGAATGCAAATCGAAATGCGACAGTCAAATTTGGCGGCGGGGAAACACGCGGCTGGACGACGTACTCCGATATTATGGATGTAAAGCTGACAAATAATATCCAATCTTATGAAATGATATTTCAAATGGGAGCCGAGACGGATACGCTGGCTAGACTCGAATTCAACCTTGGACTAAGCACGAATCCGGTCTGGATCGGCAATGTGAAGGTTGAAGAAACCGCCTCCCCAGATCCGTTTCATGATAACGACCCTAAAGAGCCGTTGAACGGCAATCATGTGTATAACGGCAGCTTCGACCTAGGTCGAATCGATCGTCTGACTTATTGGAATTTCAATAAGGCTGGAGGCAACGCTGCAGCATCGGTGAATGCTGACACTAGAGAACTTAAAATATCGAATCTTGATGGCGAAACAGAGCCGAAGTCGATCTCGCTTACGCAGTCGGGTATCAATCTACTGAAAGAAAACGATTATAAGGTAACATTTAATACTAGAGCAGCTACTGCACGCACCATTCAGATTGGTGTGTACAAATCAGATGGTACGGCTTATGCCGCTCCAGAGACGATCTCGCTTACCTCCGAGATGAAGGAGTATACATTTCAGTTTGCGATGGAGCAGTTCAACGATATTAATGGACAGCTGGTATTTTTATTAGGCGGCCATCAAGCTGACATTTATTTAGACGATATTAAGATGATTCGATTGACTAACAACAACACGGGCGAATTGGCGCTGGCAGATCAATTTCCAGTGAAAAATGGCGACTTCTCGAGTGGCAAGGTGAGTTGGAGCGAGCATGTGCAAGGACGTTATGACGGATGGGGCTCAAGCGCGGACTTTAACGCTCAGAATGAAGAGATGAAGATTGCGATTGCGAGCGAAGGTGTTAATCCTTGGGACGTCATGCTGATGCAAAATAATATTAATCTATTTAAAGGCAAAACGTACACGGTGACGTTAGATGCAAGTTCATCCAAAAACCGTGAAATGGAAATTGTTATTGAAGCAGGCAGCACGCGTTATTTGTCCAAAAAGGTGCAATTAACGCAGACGAAACAAACGTTCAGCTATGAGCTGCTTGTTCAGAGCGACATTACGCCGACGTTTAAGCTGCTGCTAGGTAAACTGGACGGTGCAGCTGTCATAGGCGAGCATGATGTATTTGTTGACAACATACATGTGGAGCAGCAGGATGCTCGAAGTAAAGCCTTCTTGATCAAAAATGGATATTTTGATGCAGGAATGCAGGATTGGAGCACGCATATTCAGGGCATTTATGATGGCCCCTCGAGAGCAGCAGTTACAGATGACAATGGTGCGGTGAAAGTCGCGATAGCGAATGCTGGCTTGAATGCGTGGGATATTGTTTTGCAGCAGGGCTCATTGGCGCTAGTTAAAGGCAAAACGTATGTCGTTACCTTTTTGGCCAGAGCAACTTCGCCGCGAACCATTGAAGCAGTTGTTGAGAACAGCGCTTATAATCGTTTCTTAAATGAAAAGGTTCAGCTTGATACGGTTACTAAAATGTACAGCTACGAGTTCACTATGGCAAAGGATGACAACGCAACCTTTAAACTGCTTTTTGGAGTGCAGCCTGATGCTCCTTCTACGGCACATGACGTATTTATCGACAATGTGCATCTTGAACTGAAAGGAGCTAAGGAAGCAGCAGGCGAGAAGGCTCGCAGCTCAAATAATATTATGCTGCTGCTTCCTCCCGTGCTTTCAAAAGATGTATCCGATAATGAAATGGGTCAAAATATCGACATTACCTTTAATGATAATGAGGCTTGGAGAAATGCGATAACTGATGTATTTGTCGATGAATCGAAGCTTCCTAAAGAAGCGTATCAGCTTGCCTCAGGAAAGTTAACAATCGATAAGACCCAATTCAGTGCAGTTAAATCATACACGATCACGATTAGGTCAACTGGTTATGAGCTTGCTCAAGTGATCCAAAGTATTCAAGAGAAAAATATATGGAGTCTCGTATGGAATGATGAGTTTGACAGCGTAGGAGATAATCTGGATACAAACGGTGTCGATCTTGACAAGTGGGCGTATCAGCTTGGCAACGGCAGTGAGTATGGCGTAGGCGATTGGGGCAATAACGAGCTGCAATTTTATAAGAAAGAAAATATAAAGATCGAGAATGGCCAAATGATTATCGAAGCCAAAAAAGAGAATTTTGGCGGTAAACAATATACGTCAGGCCGGCTTTGGACCAGTCCAACCTTCAGCAAAGCTTATGGCAAATTCGAAGCGCGGATTAAGCTCCCTGCGGGTCAAGGCTTATGGCCGGCGTTTTGGATGATGCCGAAGGACAGTGAATACGGAGGATGGGCTTCCTCAGGTGAAATTGACATTATGGAAGCTAGAGGACGGGTGCCAGGCGAAGTTGACGGTACTATTCATTTTGGCAAAAATGCTCCAAATAACAAAATTACCGGTGCGCAGTATGAATTTCCGCAAGGTGAGGACATCACGGGTTACCATACTTATTCTTTAGAGTGGGAACCAGGTGAGCTGCGCTGGTATGTGGATGGGAATTTGTTTCAAACGCTTAATGATTGGAATAGCTGGGGAGCAGATCAACCCGAAAAATATGCTTTTCCAGCACCATTTGATAAGGAGTTTTACATTATTCTCAATCTAGCTGTAGGAGGCAATTATGACGGCGGGTTGAAGCCCGATCCTTCCTTGTTGTCAGCTCAGATGGAGATTGACTATGTGCGTGCTTATGAGCTTACTGGCAGACCTTACAAGGTGCCTGTTGAACCGATGCTTGTAAAGGATACGTTCCCGCAAAACGGCAAAGCAGCTGTAGATGGCAATTTCATTTATGATCCTGCCTATACTCATGGCGTTAAGAACATCACAGTAGAAAATCCGGTAATAGATATGAATTACTGGAATTTCCTTCATGGAGCTGAATTTGGCGGAGCGGGTGAGGTTTCGGTTGATCAGTTAGACGGGTCGCCATTTGCCAAAGTAGACATTTCGAATGGCGGTAATGTGCCATATTCCTTGCAGCTTGTCCAGTATGTGACGCTTGTTAAAGGTCAGGCCTACAAAATTAGCTTTGATGCAAAGGCTTCAGCGCCGCGCAGCATGAGCTTGAAGTTTGGCGGCGATGCGAACAGCGGCTGGGGAATTTATTCCGACAACTTTGAAGCATCCTTGAAGGATCAGGTCGGTCATTATGAGTATCGCTTCCTCATGACAGACAAAACAAATGCTGCTGCAAGGTTGGAATTCAATTTAGGTCAAAACGTAAATGATGTGTGGATCGGAAATGTTTATTTAGAGGAAATCGATGAGTTAATTGAACCAGGCGCTGCAAAAGCTCCACTGAATAACGGCAATCACATTTATAATGGAGGTTTTGATCTAGGGACGATGGATCGTTTGCTCTATTGGAATACAAAAACAACGGATTCGGCTGCTGCTGACATCAGTGTAGATCCAGTATTGCGCAGGTTAAACGTTAATATTTCAGATGGTGGTACTAATGCTTCGTCTATAAAACTAACCCAACAGGGCATTAATCTGCTGCAAAAGGATTCGTATGAGCTGACCTTTGATGCAGAAGCTTCGACTAGTCGGACCATTACCGTGCAGCTTAAGAGCAAAGACGGATCAACGATTTATTCAGGTCCACATGCGATTCAGCTAGATCCATCGAATAGTTCGCATAAGCTCTCATTTACGATGCCACCTAACGTAACAGACGAGGAAGCGCAGCTTGAGTTTTTGTTAGGCGGCAGCAACGCTGGGGTTCAGTTGGATAACATTAAGCTTATTCGCACAACAAATTTGAATGTTGATTTTACAGGCGTCGATTTGTTTCCGCTTAAGAATGGAGATTTCTCCAATGGGCTAAGCGGCTGGGAGCCGTTTACGCAAGGAGGTACAGCAGCATTCACGGAATCGAATGGAGCTGCAAAAATAGCGGTAACAAACGTAGGAGGGGAAGCCTGGAACGTAATGTTTAACCAGTCGAACCTTAAGCTTTCCAAGGGGATGACGTATGTGCTCTCTTTTGATGCGAGTTCGACGGTAGCACGGGACATCGAAGCGGCTCTCGAAAATGCTGGTTATACAAGGCGTTTTTATACGGGACCTTTGATGCTGACACCTTCGATGCAGCATTTTGAATTTACATTTAAGATGATGGCCGATGATAATGTTGCGCTTAAGTTTTTACTTGGCAAAACTCCAAAAAGTGCAGCTGCTCCGCACGAAATTTTCTTTGATAATGTTGTGCTTGAGGTGAAGGATGCGCCAATGCTGCGCCCGCCAACCTTAATACCAGACAAAACGGATAACCTAGTAGGGAGCGCGGTAGAAATCCGTTTTGTAGATAACGAAGCGTGGAGAACGGCGATTAGTGCAATTGAAGTGAATGGAGCTGTACTTGCTGGTGCTAAGTATACGCTTCAGCCTGGCAGCATTATAATTGATCAATCTGTTTTTGCAAGCGATCAATTATATACGATTAATGTCAAATCGACGGGCTTTGCGGATACAAGTGTTAATCAATTAATGCTTGCAGCAGATGGAAACCTTGTACTAAACGGTGGAATGACGAATGGGTCAGCTAACTGGGTGCATTGGTTTGGTGATGGGGGAGATTCGAAATATACACCTAAAGATGGTGTTGCCCAAATCGACATCTATTACCATGGGGGCATGCACCCAGAATGGAATGTTCCTGTAGGCTGGTCCACACAGTTTAACCAAAGCGGAATCAAGCTAGAGGCAGGCAAATCCTATGAGCTTTCCTTTAACGCATGGTCATCGGTTAATCGTCCGATAGCAGTGGAGCTTGGTGGATACAACAACACTGAAAGCGTACATTTTAATCTTACTGGAGATTCGGCTGCTGTTTATAAGAAAAGTTTGCGGCCTAATAGCAACGTGGATATGACTCTTAAGTTTTTGCTTGGCAACGTCGTAAATGGTGCTTTTGTTACGCCTGATGGTGAACATACGATTTACATTGATAATGTCGCTATTCGTGAAGTGGCAGCACCACCGGTATTAGTGGCCGATTCGACTGAAAACAAAGTCGGACAGACAATTGAGCTGACATTTGCAGACTCCCCTGCTTGGCGTGCCGCAATTACACAGCTTACGATTGACGGTGCTGCTGTCCAGAGCAGCAGCTACACGGTTGAGGCAGGTGAAATCAAGCTTAATGAAGATTTATTTACAAGTGTCAAAACGTATCTCATCACCATTGCCGCAGCTGGATACGGCATCAGCGAGGTGCAGCAGCAGGTGAAGACGGCTGCCGCAAACATTGCTCTTCATAAAGCTGCTTCTGCATCGTCAGGCAATCAACCAGCAGCTAATGCTGTAGATGGAGCGGGCAATACGAGATGGGAGTCGGAGTCAACGGATCCTCAGTGGATTTCTATTGATTTAGGCGCAGTCTATAAGCTGGAAAGTGCTGTTCTGAGCTGGGAGGGAGCATATGGAAAAGCTTATAAGCTGCAAGTATCCTCGGCGGCAGCGCCTGGAGAAAGCGACTGGACGGATGTATTTACAGAAGCCGCAGGGAATGGCGGTCTCGATAACATTACATTAAACGGGCAAGAAGCAAGGCATATTCGAATGGTTGGATCTGCTAGGGGCACCAATTACGGTTATTCCCTGTGGGAGTTTGAAGTGTACGGCACATGGGTAAGCGGCGGCGAAGGAGGAGGAAACGGAAGCAATCCGGATCCTGGAACCACTCCAAATCCAGAGCTAGTGAACTTAGCGCTTAACAAGCACGCTGTTGCATCAAGCTTTAATGCCGTCTTTCCTGCTCATTTGCTAACAGATGGCGATAAGGGTACACGATGGGAAGCAAAATGGAGTGACAATAATACAGCTCCTTATCATGCAGAATGGCTTTGTATTGATTTGGAAAAAGTTCATTCCATTAATAAAATCATTTTGACTTGGGAAGCTGCGTATGGAAAAGCGATCGATATTCAAGTTGCTGCAGCAGGAAGCGACTTATCGGCAGCAAGCACAGATTGGAAGACGGTACATTCCTTGAACCGAGAATTGAGAACGGAAGACTTTGTTGAAACGATCACCCTTGCAAGCAGTGCGGAGGCTAGATATGTACGTATTTTAGTAACAGAAAAAGGTCTTCCTCCATATGGTCCATCACTTTTTGAGATTGAGGTTTATGAATAACTGTTTTATTTAGAGTGATAAAGAGAGCGTGCTTTTACAGGGAATCCTGTGAAGTATGCTCTTTTGTCTTTTTGACATACGATGGTTGCTCTTAAGGCGAAATTTTGTTTATTAATGATGTTTTAATGAAGAATGGTAAATATATATTGCGACATAAATAAATATATGTTACATATTAAATAACGGAAATGGCCTCAACATGTGTTCTAATTATTTATTCCGTCATATGAAAGCAAAGGGAGACTGGATCATGGAGAGAGAATTAGCATTAGAGCTTGTACGGGTAACGGAACTGGCTGCGCTCGCATCGGCGCCTTGGATGGGAAGAGGCGATAAGAATAGTGCTGATGGAGCAGCAACATCTGCGATGCGCTCCATGTTTGATTCAGTGTCCATACGCGGTACTGTCGTCATAGGCGAAGGGGAAATGGATGAAGCGCCGATGTTGTACATTGGGGAGGAAGTAGGAAGCTTGAACGGCCCCGAGGTTGACGTAGCGGTTGATCCGCTGGAAGGTACGGAAATCGTAGCCAAAGGACTTAACAATGCAATGTCCGTGCTTGCAGTCGCAGGAAAAGGCCAGCTTTTGCATGCTCCTGATATGTACATGGAGAAGCTCGCTTTCGGTCCTGCTCTTGTTGGCAAGCTGTCGATAACTGATCCGATGGATGCAACGCTCCGTAAAGCGGCTGACGCTTTAAACAAGAAGGTTTCGGATTTAACGGTTATGATTTTGGACAGGACGCGCCATGAAGCGATCGTCAAGGTGCTGCGCCGAGTGGGTGTGCGCATAAAATTTTTGTCGGATGGTGACGTTGCAGGCGCGATGGCCCCAGCATTTCCGGAGGCAGGCATTGATTTGTATGTTGGTTCGGGAGGTGCGCCGGAGGGTGTTTTAGCTGCGGCAGCACTAAAATGTTTAGGCGGTGAGCTGCAAGCAAGGCTGATGCCGGCGGATAGCAATGAGTACAACCGCTGTGTTCAAATGGGTATTGCAGATCCTTATCGTGTACTCACTATGGAGGATATGATAGGGACGGGAGATGTTTATTTTGCAGCAACCGGCGTAACGCCAGGCGAGTTTTTGGGCGGAGTTCAGTATTTTCCTGACGAGAGGGCTGAAACGCATTCCATCGTCATGCGCGCTAAGACCAAAACGATCCGTTTCGTACGTGCTATGCACTATTTGCCGAATAAAACATTTTTAAAAAATGATAAATAACCAGGAATGGTGTGGTCGGCCGCTGGCCGACCACTATAGAAATAACATTCTAATAATCCAATGAGCAGAAAGAATATAATTCAGCTGATTGGGAATTAACGGACATCAGATCCGTTATTTGCATGAAATCCCCGTTTTTAAAGAGCTAACGGACATACAGTCTCTTATTTGGTCTCAAAAGCCATGATTATGCTTCAATTTGCATAAATAGCGTATCTGATGTCCGATAGAATTGTATTTGAGCTATATTTATCATAATAGCGGAACCTATGTCCGTTAGAGCTGAGTGGGCGAGCTTAACCTGTCAAACTTGGTCTAACCCCGTCAACCCCGTCAACCCCGTCAACCCCGTCAACCCCGTCAACCCCGTCAACCCCGTCAACCCCGTCAACCCCGTCAACCCCGTCAACC
>NZ_JBFRDK010000158.1:0-14735 GCF_052113545.1 Paenibacillus sp. TAF43_2 | reverse complement strand
GCACAGGTATATCCATCATGCCTAAGCCTCCATTTCATGCCGGCAGTTATTTCACTGCTTCAATTGCTTTTTCGGCAAAGCTAGTATCTACAATTTCACTATGCTCGGTACGCTTCTGAAGTTCTCCCGCGCTCGTAATAACGTCAAGAAGGTTGTTCCATTCCCCTTCATCAATGATTGGATCTGTAGCGAACGAACCTTGTTTTTTGTAACGGTCAATGGAGCTGATAAGAATATCGCGATCCACATTTTCAAAATATGGCAGCACAACATCGGCAATTGCTTCTGCATTGTTGTCTTTAACCCAGAGCTGCGCTTTATGAACAGCGTTCGTAAACGATTGAATAGCTTTTTTGTTTTTGTTGATATAGCTTTTCTTAGCCATAAACACCGTGTAAGGAAGGTGACCGCTTTCCTCACCAAATGATGCTACCACATGCCCCTTGCCTTCCTTCTCAAAAATCGAAGCTGTCGGTTCAAATAGCTGGACATAATCGCCAGTACCCGATGCGAAGGCTGCAGGTATGTTTGCAAAATCAACGTTTTGAATCAGCTCCAAATCCGCTTTCGGATCGATGCCAAGCTTCTTCAACGCAAACTCGCCGGCCATCTGCGGCATTCCGCCTTTTCTTTGGCCAAGGAATACTTTTCCTTTTAAATTGTTCCAATCGAAGTTTGCATCAACCTCTCTAGCCACAAGGAAAGTACCATCGGTTTGAGTCAATTGGGCAAAGTTAATGATCGGATCATCCGTCCCCTGCTGATACACATAAATGGACGTTTCCGATCCAACCAATGCAACGTCGATCGCATTCGAGAGCAATGCCGTCATCGTTTTGTCACCGCCCGGCGTAGTCGTTAATTCCACATCGAGCCCTTCCTCTTTAAAGAAGCCTTTCGCGACAGCTACGTATTCTGGTGCATAAAATAATGAGCGCGTTACTTCGCCGATACGAATCTTCACATTGCCTGAATCGCCTTTCCCGCATCCAGCCAGTACACTTGTCATGACTAGCACTGCGGCGAGCAGCATCGTCAATACCATTCGTTTTTTCATTTTTGAGTCCCTTCTGCAACTATGCGTTTAATAAATGTACTTCAGCCTATGCGCTTTAGCGAAGGGCGGTGAATACATGCACAAAAAGAAGGCTGCCCATTATCGTCATTGGACGATTGGACAGCCTTCTCATCTTGTTAGTAACTTTAGCTATTTATTACAGCTTGTAGATGTCTGTATATTTTTTCGTTAAATAAGCAACCAAATGCTGTGGATCAAGCGGTTTGCCAGTAACGCTCTGGATAAGCTCAGAAGGCGTTCTCAGCTTGCCATATTTGTAAATACGCTCGCTAAGCCATTGCTTAATCGGCAGTAAATTCCCTTTCTCTACACTGCCCCAGAAACCTTGCAGATCACGCTCCATCGTATCTGCGATTTGTGCCGCATACATATTGCCAAGTGAATAGGAAGGGAAATAACCAAAAGCTCCACCTGACCAGTGAACATCTTGGAGAACGCCTTCTGCATCATTTTGCGGAATCACGCCTAAATACTCTTTGTATTTTTCATTCCAGATAGCTGGAAGATCTGCGGCTTTCGCGCCGCCATTAAATATAAGCTTCTCGATCTCATAGCGGATAATGATATGCAGATTATAAGTCAGCTCATCTGCTTCTATTCTAACTAGCGATGGCTGCACAACATTATTCCCACGATAAAATTGATCAACGCTCACATCAAGCTGACCAGGAAAACGTTGTTGTAGCTCACCGAAATAACGATTCCAGAACGGTCTGCTGCGGCCAATGACATTTTCCCAGAAGCGGGATTGCGATTCGTGAATACCCATGGAAGTTCCGGTGCAAAGCGTTGTGCCGATAAGCTCTTCCATAATATTTTGCTCATAAAGCGCATGACCGCCTTCATGAATTGTTCCGAACAAAGCGCTCGTTACATCGTCCTCCAAATATCTTGTCGTAATTCGAACATCGCCGGGATTAAGTCCTGTAGCGAATGGATGAACGCTCTCATCGAGCCTGCCTGCTTCAAAGTTGTAGCCCATTTGCTCCAATATGTATAGACTAAACGCTTTTTGAGACGATTTATCATAGTTTTGCTTCAGAAATGAAGTATCTGGCTGATGCGGCGAATTTGCGATCGCTGCTGCTAGCGGTACGAGCTGCTCGCGTAAACCGCCAAACACACGGTCAAGTTCAGCAACGGTCATGCCCGGTTCATATTGATCAAGAAGCGTATCATAACGAGTCTCTTTAGGTCCCCAAAGATCAATAAATTGATTCGTATAGGAAATGACCTTCTCCAAATAGGGCTGGAAGCTTGCATAATCATTGTTTTCCTTCGCTTCTTCCCATTTGCTCTCGGATTGCGAGGACAATACCACATATTCTTGATAGAGCTTCGATGGAATTTTGATGCTGCGATCGTACTCCTTGCGAGTTTCCGCAACTAAACGCTGATCGATTTCGCTGAGCTCTGAATATACAGAACGTTCCTCCAGTGTGGAAAGATTTTCTCCTAGTTCAGGTGATGTAGCCAGCTTAAAATGGTCGCCGGATAACACGCCAATGACTTCTGAGCGATTATCCATTCCTTTGCGCGGAGCGCCTGTGCGCAAATCCCAATACAGAACTCCGAGTGCTTCCTCATAGCTCGAAATTTTGCGAATGGTTTCTCTGAAATTTTGCAGAGCTTCCGTATGTTTTGTAGACATCATTGTTCCACCTTCCTGCTTCGTTTTTACATTGATTATGATTCATGGGATCTTTACTTGATCTTACTTATTCCAATCCTTATAATCATCTTAAACCTGCAAGACATCCAGTGCAAGAGATAGAAAGAGAGGAAACCATATGCATATCATATTTTCCAAAACAGCTACTGATCGGTTAACTCCTTATTTAAAAGAGGGGAAAAACCAATTAAAACTGCTTCATGATACAGAAGGATGCGGTTGTGTCGTTAGCGGCGTTCCTGCCCTTCAGTTGATTAGTGAGCCCACGGTGGACGACAAACTCGCACAAGGCGATCCTTTGCCCTTCTATTATGAACCTCGCCATGAAATATATTATGAACCCCAGCTGCGTGTTGATTACAATGAGGAACGAAGCAGCTTTAGTCTCAAGAGCGACAGCCAAATTTATACAGTAAACCTTCGTTTTCTAAGCGGCGGAGGTGCAGCATGAACAAAATTGATGAAATTTTACATTACAATAAAGAATTTGTTGAGAACCGGAAATATGAGGAATATTCCACGAGCAAATATCCAAATAAAAGAATGGTCATCGTTACTTGTATGGATACAAGGCTGACAGAAATGCTGCCCAAAGCTATGAATCTCAAAAACGGCGATGYCAAAATCATTAAAAACGCTGGTGCTATCGTGACGCAGCCTTTTGGCAATATTATGCGCAGTGTCCTTGTCGCCTTATATGAGCTGCAAGCCGACGAAGTATTTGTCATCGGCCATAGCAATTGCGGGATGACTGGACTCAATCCCGAACTCATTATTCAGCATATGGAAGAGCGCGGTGTTTCCAACGATACCATCACTACCTTGAAGCATTCTGGTCTAAATCTAATGCGCTGGCTAACCGGCTTTGACAACGTCAGAGACAGTGTTATAAACAGTGTAAGCATCATTCGCAATCACCCCCTGCTGCCTGCTGATATTTTAGTACATGGATTGATTATTGATTCCGAAACTGGTGAACTAGAGCTTGTAGACGCTGCAACGCCTCAATCGTAATCAAACAAAACGGGAACACAGCGGTTAATCAATCATACCGCTGCGTTCCCGTTTTTTTGCTTCATAAGCTGCAAGTCTTGCTGCTATCACATCGGATCTGTCTCTCTTTGAATGCCTGTGAATAATTGCATCATCATCTAATGGGCTCTTAGCTCCCCAAATCAATCCTCTTTGATCACACATCTGCTTGCACAATAAAACGACGTCTTCGTTTACAATTTGCAAATTAATATCTGTATAGGGAGTTTCGTCCTCTGCCTGCAAATAAGCCAATCTTGCACTTAATTGCATCTGCAAGCTCTTCTTACCTAAACCAAGCTCATCAAGCGGGGCTGCAGACAGTCTGCGATCTGCTTGCGTTAGCATTTTGACTGCTCCGCGAACATTGCCTCTGCGCTCATGATAGAGGCCAACAGCCAGCTGAATAAGTCCAACCCAAGTTTCTGCAAATCGATCACCGGGATTCTCTTTCCAGTACTCCTCCAGAAGCTCGTGACATTCGAAATAATCTCTGGATGCATGGAACTCCACTAAATAAGCAATATACGCTTTCGGAAAAGAAATCATAAAAACCTCCAAATGACTTGTTCCAATCGAATTCATCGTTTCATTAATAATAAAAATATTAGCATATGTCGCTTATACTTTCATACATTTAAACCAATCCTATAGAAATAAATGAAACCATCATGTCTATTAGCCGTATATTATCTATGTTTGTAAAGAATGTATTAAAGATATCAGGAGGAGAAAACACAGATGAAAAAGGGATTCATGGTCATGCTGGCACTCACACTATTCATCACACTAGGTTTCGGACAGTATGCCGATGCAAAACCACGAGGCGGAATGAAATCTCCGAAACAAAGCGTTACGCAAAACCCTAAGAAATCGGATAACGTTAATCAATCGAACCCAGGCAAGAAAGCTGGAGCAACTACTGGCGCTACAAAACCTGGATTTTTTAGCGGCGGCAGCTTGATGAAAGGCCTAATGATTGGCGGTTTGGCAGGCTTGATGTTCGGCGGTTTGTTCGCGGGCATGGGCGCATTCGGTAATATTCTTGGTCTAATGATCAATTTAATGGCTATTTTCGCCATCATCATGCTAATACGTGTAGCATTCGTATATCTGCGCAGCAAGCGTAACCCGCCAGATCAACGGAGACCCTACTAATCGTGCGCATCTATACAGATGAGATTATAAACGCTATCTGCCTTCATATGTCTGAACGAYGGGGAGTTAACCCTACCGATGTGGAAGTGCAGCTCTCATGGGAAGAAGAGTATGGGTATACGGCCGAGGTTTGGGTGAAGGGCCGCAGCCAGTACATCATTGAAGCGAATATCCTCGAGGCAATCGAGCAATATATGTTCACACAATATAATCGGCGCGTTTTCCGCTCCAACATTACGCTCGATGCGGATGAAGATTTTTGGGCAGACATTTCCGATTAGCATAAAAGAAGCATCCAATAGCTGGCATTATCTTACGGATAAGCAGCTAGCGGATGCTTTTTTTTTTGCTAAAAAATGCTCTACCAATAATTACTAGAGAAATAATAATAGATTCCCAGCAACATCCTCGTACTCCCTGCGTCTAATCATTAGACTAGAGAGGAGTGTATATGACAAATCTATGAGAAAAAAAATGAGTACAGCGCTGCTTTTGCTTTTCTTTTGCCAAACAATCATGACAGCAACGGCAGGCATTGCAGATGCTGCAGCAAATCAAATGACAAAATTTCGTGTTTATCAAAATGACCAAATGCTCCGTGAGTTCACTACGGAGGGCCAAGCGATTTCCTATGCCGGGAAATTCGGTTACAGTCATGTCGAGAAAATTGCCGATCGTGCTTGGGTATGGGATAACTTCCCTCGTTACAAGGTTTATCAGAACGGTCAAACTCTCCCGAAATGGGAGTTTAGCACTTATAATCAGGCATTATCTGTTGCTAAAAACTTAACAAACGTACATATCCGTGATCTTGAAAACATTGGCTGGAGTTATCAATCCTACGACAAGTTCAAGCTTTATCAAGGCGACAACACTCGTGACAATTGGTCCTTCCTAACACTCGCTGCCGCTAAGCAGGAAGCCAAAAAATGGGGAAATGCCCATGTAATCGATTTAACAACGAACAAATGGGTTTGGGGAAACCAGACAGCTGCACAAACTAAAGCGCAGCGCGCTGCTGCACCCGTCTATCAAATCACTGTGGATAGGGCACCTGTAGAAGAATTGCCGCTTTACTCCTACCTTCTCGATGCTATGAATGCCTCTTACTCCATTTCTGGCAGTCAGGTATTAAATACAGCAACGAGTAAGATCGTTCATTCGAATGTACCCGCTTATTTAGTAAAACAAAATGGTGCCGTGGTCGGCTCTTCTATTAGCTTAGATGGAGCTGTACAGCTTGCGAAAAAAACACCAAATGCAGAGGTTACCTTTAATGAGAAAGTATATTGGTCCGGTATTCCTTATTTAGCCGTTTATCAAGGCGACAAGAAATTAAGAGCCTTTAATACAAAGACCGGTGCAATTGCGTATGCGAAGGGATTTGCGAACAGCAATGTTCAAACGAGCGAAGGCCGTAAAATTTTCAGCAATACCAAAAGCCTAGTTTATATGGGATGGAATGGCAGCGCTACAAGCGCAACGATTATCAGCCATGTCGCTAATACGCAAGGATTGTCGATTGACTCCCCTACTTGGTTTGAGCTCTCCGCTGCGGATGGCTCAATGATCGACACTTCAGATCAAATAGTCGTAGACACTTTCAAAGAACAAGGAATTAAGGTAATGCCGCTCGTTCACAATCAATTTAATAAAAAAATGACGACGGAATTTTTAAAGAACAATACCKCCCAGCAAGCATTCATTAATACGCTTGTAGCGAAGCTTACTCAGCTCGGTGTTGCAGGCATCAATCTTGATTTTGAAGAGGTCGCTGGAACGGATCGGGCTGCCTATACCGCCTTTGTTACAGCACTTGCTAAAGCTGTGCATGACAAAGGTATGCAAATTTCTATCGATTTGCCACGCGGCAGCTTAAGCTGGAATGATAGAACCGCTTACGACCATACCGCTCTTTCGGCGGTCGTAGATACAATTATCATTATGGCTTATGATGAGCATTGGAAAGGAAGCGAGGTGCCTGGTTCTGTTGCTGGCCTCAACTGGGTTGAAGAAGGCGTTAAGCAATTTTTGAGCTATGGCATTCCGCGTAACAAGCTTATGCTAGGCATTCCTTTTTACGTACGTGAATGGAAGCTTGACAGCACGAATAAGCTAGTCAGCAACCGTGCCATCTTTATGAAGGAAATTCCTAAGCTTATTGCAGATACGAATGCTCAAGGTGAGATGGATCCGGAATCTGGACAGATGAAATACAAGTATACCAAAGACGGCTTCACCTATTTATTCTGGGCTGAAACCGAAAACACGGTCAAAGCTCGTATCGATATAGCCAAAACTTACGATTTGGCTGGCGTTGCAGCATGGCGCCTTGGTTATGAAAGCTCTGATTTGTGGACGATGATGCTTCGCAATAAATAACATGAAAAGCCCCATTCTCCTATTGAGAATGGGGCTTTTTTTCATTTAAAGACTTATTTCAATTGATCTACGGCAGGGAATTTCAGCAATACCTTTGTCCCCATTCCGAGCTCGCTTTGAAAAGCAATTTTACCTTTTAATGCTTCGACAATCCGAAAGGTTACCAAAATGCCTAAGCCTGTCCCCGTTTCCTTTGTCGTAAAAAAAACGGTACCTAATTGCTCTAATTCCTCTCTGGATATGCCCTTGCCAGTATCAATAATCTCTATACAAATTTCCTCTTTGTAATAATAAGCATTGACAGTCACTTCGCCTTTATCTGGGATCGCTTCTACCCCATTTTTAATTAGATTTAATATCACTTGAGTCAGTTTCGGTTTGTCTGCCCTTATATAAAGATCCGTTTGATTACAGTTTAAGTGGATTTGCACATTTTGAATTAACCCATAGGAATTCATAATTTCCAATGTATGTACTAGAAATTCAGAAATCTCGATTACTTCCAGCTGATCGGCTTGCGGCTTAGCAAGATTCAAATAATCTGAAATAATATACTCTGCTCTATCCAATTCAGATAAAGCAATATTCAAGTAATCCTTTTTTTTGTCATCGACAGATTCCTTCAACAGCTGCAAAAATCCTTTCACTACCGTCAGAGGATTTCGCACCTCGTGAGCAACGGAAGCAGCAATTTGACTTACGATCTTCAATTTTTCACTACGCTCCAGCTCATTTTTCAAGTATGCCGTTTCGATAAAATGCTCTTTCAGTAATATAGAAACACCCATTCCAATAAAGGATGCTGCAGCTAAAATCGAAATGATAAAAAAACAGTCTGAATGAATCTCGTTTGTGTAAGAGTTAATCTCGAGATAGACAAAAAAAGATAAAATAAACACAATAACGGAATTAATCGATAAGTTCATACAAATCAGCATGCGTCTGGTAGCTTGTTTTTTACGCAACGACTTTAAAAAGAAGAAACACGGCCCCACACTTAGCAACAATGTTGCTGTAGAAAGGAAAACATCATCTCCTCCCATACACAAGCAGTATATGATGGCAGCAGCAAGGGCAATAATGCCAGGTACAATGTACTCGTAGCCATAAATAATCAGAACAATTAAAGGAATGCTTCTTAAATCGCCATGAAAGTTGCCCATCACATAAATAGGATAGGCCATACAAAGGATAGAGGATGCTCCAAACACAAATCCATTAAGAACCTGATATGAAATTCTATTAATTAATTTATTTCGAGAATAAAAAAATTGTTGGATAAAGATCGGAAAACATATGATAATTAGATGAATTAATAATTGATTTATCATATCTAGATATCAATTCCCTCTCCTTTTGCTATATTTTCAACATTCTTTTGAACGATCTTATCACCAGTATAATAGCATAAATAATAGAAAATAATCATGAAATTTTTGGAAGATATCAGTAAAAATGAAAAACCCATGTCATAAGACATGAGCTAGTATAAGATATTGGGAACCTAAGCTTGCGTTCTCTGCTTTTTGCTTTTTTTGCTGCCATGAAAAGTAACTATATATTCCTTAGATTTTTATATATACATTATTGAGGATTAAGTAAATCTACATAGGCTTTGTATCCAATAATTACTGCAATCAGTGAACCAATAAAGAAAAAGACGGATCCGCCTAACGTGAATAATCTTCCAAAAAGTGTAATTTTCGCCTCATCTATCTGTTCTTTATTACTCATTTATTTCACTCCTTGTGGACGTATACCCCATTATATACAATCTTTAAAAATAGGTTCTAATCTCTACAAAAATGACCTCAGACAATACTTAGCTGACGTATCAGATTTGACAATGTCCTCATTGCTCGCAATTCCGTTCAGGAAATTGCATAAGCCGAAAAGATATCCCAAAGGCCCTACCGTTACTCGAAATGCCTTGAATGAAAGCGTTAAAAATGGGCTTTTACGATGATTATATTGGCCATAATGCCATACATCGATACTTTGGCTGCTCCATCAGATCTAAAAGTCTGTTCCAGCGCAAAATTAGTGATTACATCTGGAGCTTATTCCAATCCGCTCGTCCGATAAATTACTTCAATTTACTTATAATATACTTCTAATTACTTAAACAATACTTTCATTTACTTAAAAAATACGATAAACTTACTTACAAGGAGGTGTTCATCATCTATCAAGAGCAGAGATTATTGAAAATACTCGAATATTTAAAAGAACATCAAACGATGAGTGTCATGGATATTTGCACCCATCTCGGTGTATCAAGGGATACAGCTCGAAGAGATATCGTTAAATTAGTGCAAGAAGGTGTAGTCAATCGAACACATGGTGGAGTAGCCTCTCCTCAATTACAGAAGGAGCTTGCTTCTTATCAGGAACGGCTAATTGATGAGACAGATAGCAAAATCAATATTGGATTGGTGGCAGCAAAGCTCATTCATGATCATGAGACGGTCATATTAGACGTTTCTACAACGGTGCAGGCAGTGGCCGAACAAATCTCCGCGAATAATATTACAGCTATTACTCAGTCCATAGACATCGTAAGAATTCTCTCTGATCGAGATGATCTGCAGGTATATGTACTCGGAGGTTATTTACACGTAAAGAACCGCTTGCTGTATGGTCCCTCCGTTATTGAAAAGCTTCGTGAAATGAGAGCTGATAAGGTGTTTATTGGCGCCGCGGCAATTCAATCAGATGGGCTCTACTACCCGTTTGAAGAGGATGCTCATATCAAAAAAGAGATGGCACGCAGATCAGACCAGGTTATCGCTGTAGCTGATTTTACTAAGTTTAAAAACAAGTCGGTTTATCGTTTAGATTTTGACTATATTGATATTTTAATTACTGATCAAGAAGTGCCTAGCGAAATAGAAGAAATACTTGATCAGAAAAATATAACAGTTATTTGCTCTGTGATGAACAACAAACTCGAGGAGGAAAATAAAGATGAATTATAAAATCGTGCATAACGTTCAAATCGTTCAACCTGATGTTGTTTTGCCAGCTAGTACCGTCTGGATTAGAAATGGAATCATCGAAAAAATAGAAAATAATCATATTCCCCTTTCGCCTCTTCCAGAGAAGGAATATGAGCTTATAGATGGGAACGGGCAATGGTTAATCCCCGGTATGATCGATGTTCATATACATGGAGCTAACGGGTACGATATGATGGATGGAAGCGAAGCGAGTATTCAAGAGGTTTCTCGTGCATGTGCTGCAACGGGCTGCACCTCGTTTCTTGCTACATCAGTAAGCTCAACAATGGATGAATTATTAGCTATGATTCGTAGTGTTAAACGAGTCGTTGGGCTTGAGGTCGGCGCCAAAATTGCTGGACTTCATTTAGAGGGACCTTATCTGAATCCGAAGCGTAAAGGGATGCAAAATGAAAAGTATTTACGTCATCCGGATCTTGGTGAGATGAAGCGAATTTTCGAAGAAGCAGATGGACTTATTAAAATGGTAACGATTGCCCCAGAATTACCCGGTGGGATGGAACTCCTCTCTTATTTGAAAGAAATGGGAGTTATCATTGCTGTCGCACATTCTGATGCAACGTATGAGGAAGCTAAGTTAGCATTTGATGCTGGCGCTAGCCATGTTACACATTGCTTTAATGGCATGCGGCCGATTCATCATCGAGATCCAGGGCTCGTCGCTGCTGCTTTTGAAGCAGATCATGTGAGTATTCAAGCCATTGTCGATGGCGTCCACCTCCACCCTGCTATTGTTCGTTTAATGCATCGCATTAAAGGACCCGAAAACATGGTACTGATCACTGATGCATTACAAGCTATGGGTTTAGGAGATGGCAGCTATCTCTTTGGCGGCCATCAAGTAACAGTAACCAATGGCGTTGCACAGCTAGCGGATGGAACCTTAGCCTCTAGCGTAGTCACAATGAATGAAGCACTCCGCTTCACGACCGAAACCGGAATTTCCTTGCTGGACGCTATTCAAATGGCCTCAACAACTCCTGCACGAATATTAGGTATGGATCATAAGACAGGTACAATCAAAACAGGATTAGATGCCGATCTTGTTTTGTTGAATGAACATTTCCAAGTAGAATGGACCATGATTAAAGGTAATGTTATCTGAATATGCGGAGAACGAGAAACAATCTTTTACAATAACAAGAAATGAAGAAAACACTCTCTTAATGTAATTACTCTACTATAAAATAGTAAACTTACTTTAGGAGGGAATTTATGAAATTTGTTAAAAAGAACGGAATTAAGGCCGCGATTGTAGGTACAGCAGCTACTGCCCTTCTGATTACGAGCATTATCAGTACACAATCGCCTAATCAAGTTGAAGCAGCTACTACAAAAACGAAAAATGTCATTTTGTTTATTGGTGATGGGATGGGAATGGCTCAACGTGATGCTATCCGCCTTGCTACCGTCGGCTTAAAAGGCAACCTCGCTATGGATTCAATGCCTTACGTAGGTTTGCTGCACACGAGCTCTACTGTTCCTGTAACCGATTCAGCTGCATCAGCTACGGCATATGCCAGCGGTGTGAAAACATACAATGGTGCAATTGGAATGGATGCCAATAAAGTAAAAGTAAAAACGATAATGGAATACGCCAAGGAATCTGGAAAATCAACTGGAATAGTAACTACAAGTCAAGTAACTGACGCTACGGGAGCTGCTTTCGGCGCACATGTAGATGATCGTTCTAAACAAAGTGAGATCGCTTTGCAGCTATTGACACAAAGCAAAGTTGACGTCATTCTCGGTGGAGGCGAAGATTTCTGGTACCCAGCTGGAGAGCCTGGTAAATTCCCAGATGAGCCGAGCGAAGACCCTTCTGAAAAAAGCAAAGGAACACAAGGAAATCTTGTAAATAAAGCAAAACAATTAGGGTACAGTTACGTTTCAAGCAAAACAGAAATGCAAAAAGTGAAAAAAGGCAAGCTGCTTGGTCTGTTCGCTAATGAAGAAATGTTCCAACAAAAGCCTGAAGGCGAAGGCGATATTTATAACCCCGTTGTTTCTCTAGCAGAGATGACTAAAAAAGCGATAGATACACTCGCTACAAATAATAAAGGCTTTTTCCTAATGGTTGAGGAAGAAGGAACGGATGAGTTTGYTCACCAAAACAATGCCAAAATGACAATCAAAGCCGGTCAAGAATTGGATAAATCCGTTCAGGTCGCCAAAGATTTTGCCAAGAAAAACCCGAATACACTTGTCCTCGTATTAGCCGATCATGAAACTGGCGGTTTCTCCATCGAAGAAGTAAATGCCGATGATGAGTCCGGCGACGGAATTTCCAAAGAAGATGGTCCTTTCGCCGTTGCTAACAGCAAATTTAACTTTGTTGTGGATTGGACAACATCAGGCCATACTGCCGTAGATATTCCGATTACAGCTATGGGTCCAAATGCTGAGTTGTTTACAGGAATCTACGAAAATACAGATGTATTTCATAAACTCATGCAAGCTTTAGGACTTAAAATTAAAAAATAACAACAAATTGTCTTCCCATAACAATTGAATACAGCACAAAGCAGAAATGCCGCCAGTGATCTGGCGGCATTTCTCACAATTGTATGACTTTAGTCTGTGCACCCGCGAAGCCGCTGGGTGTTAAGCCTACAGCAGCTTTAAATGAACGACTAAATAAATAAATGCTGGAGTAACCAACATTTTCAGAAATTTCTGTCACGGTATACTTCCCTTCCATGATCAGTAATTTTGCATGCTCAATTCTAATATGCGTTACATATTTATGAAGGGATATCCCAAGCTGCTGCTTAAACAAATGAGACAAATGATTCGTAGACACCCCGACATATTTACTTATAGAAACATTATTTAAACAAGGATCTTGATAACTGTCATGGATATAATGGATTGCTCTTTCAATGAATGCCCAGCCTTTAGTCCATTTCCCTTCATTGCGATCCGTTTGATTTTTAAAAAATAAATATAACAGCTCCAAGCAGATTGATTTAGTTAATAAAAAATGTCCAGCTCTTTTCTCCTGAAAATGTTTGTGAAGCTGCAAAAACTTCTTTTTCAGCTCTATCCTGTCTGCCAACTGTATGTGTGAAATGGGAATAATGGATGTTAACTGCGTTTCCTTATCCACAATGTAAGTATTATGAATTTTGGAAGCTGTTGTGAAATCCAATAAACTTCTTTCCTCATCATAATATAGATCAAAATGAAAAATATATTGAATTAATGGTTGATCAGAGATCGATCGAATAATGTGAGGCATAAAAGGATGCATCAACAGCACATCGCCTTCTTGAGCAACATATTTAACACCACTCAAGAAAAACTCAGCTTCACCTTGTTCGATATAGGTAAATACGTGATCATGATCCATCCATTCACCGGCTAAGGATGAAGTCGTCATCACTCTCACCGCCCTTACGAAAGGCGATATGCTGTTCATCCAAGACTCATCCATATTTCCCTCACCCCTGCTATCGTAACGCGTCTATTCATCCTCCTCCCATTATAAATGAAGCATATTAAAATTACTCATAATTAAATCTGTTAATCCGCTAGAATAGATCATTCAGCTGTTATCCGTTTAAGACCAGTCAAACAATACACCATTATACTGATCTTTATTGACTCTTAGTCCCTCATACGCTTCTTTTGCTTGCTCCGGCTTAATCACATGACTAATTAATGGCCAAGAAAATGATTTCACCAAGCTTAGCAATCCACTTCAGACTGTCAACTCCGACAGCAGGTACGCCAGTTGCCTCAATATGTGTGGATACACCAGCACCCTTGGTTAACATTGATATCCGTTGCTTTGTATCTTCTACTCCACCATCAATCGTGTAATCCACGCTGCATGCCTCGGCAGTCCGAATTCTTTCTTTCGATAAATCGACCCCAATAACCGTAGCTCCCTGAAGCCGAGCCAGCTGAGCAGCCAAATTACCGACTAATCCAAGCCCAGTCACACTTACAAAGTCACCAATTTCAATTTCAGAAACACGTACCGATGTGAAGGCGACCGTAGCCATACGGGTAAATGGCACCCATTTTAAATCCAGATTTTCAGGAACTTGAATACATAGCTCATTCGTGTTAACAACTTGATATTTGCTATGTTGTCCATAATGAAACACGATATCGCCTGGCTGCAAATCTTTAACGCCCTCACCTGTCTCCATTACTTTGCTTACGCTTGCATATCCCGGACATAGCGGAAGCTTAGCCCATTCTTCTTTACCTGTTAACATTGCTAGTTCAGTTCCTGGGCTAATGAGGGAATATATCAATTGTACAACTATTTCATTTTCATTTAATTTTTTTAGAGTGTAATTCTCTTTAACCGTCTCAACTTGTAAGGGGCTCACGAACATGACTTTTGTATTTTCCATCGAAATCACTCCTCTGTAAATGC
>NZ_JBFRDK010000157.1:0-14241 GCF_052113545.1 Paenibacillus sp. TAF43_2 | reverse complement strand
GATCATTCCCTAGCTAATGTCCACCTGCTCGCGCTTTCTTCCCAGCAACAGGTGAAAATGACGATCATCGATGACCATAATAAAATTTCTTTGATTAGCGATCAATTAAACATCGAGCAGCAAGGATATCCGAACGTTTCTTTGCTTCCGCTGTCGTTAAAAGTAGAAGGAATTACGCTTGATGGTTTTCAATATCCGCTGACTGACGCCGAGCTAACGATTGGTCAGTCTCTCGGGATTAGCAATGTCCTTGTATCCTCTACTGGAACCATCTCCATAAGAAAAGGCTTATTGTTGGTCATCCAAAGTCGTGACTAACGATTTCAACAAAAGACCCAACCGAGGCAATTAATCCTCCTGTCGGGTCTTTTATTTTTCGAGTTTAACCCTTTAGAGAATCTCATCCTCTTTTGTAACAATTTCCAAGCCTTCTACATGCTTGCGATTCATCAGCTTGCGGGCTTTTCTATTCTCCTTTGATTCAAACACAATATCGAGATCATACTCCTCATTTTGACCCGGGTAAAGCTTCGTTTTGGCGATATACAGCTTCAAGCGTTTATGATTGAACGTAAGCTTTTGCCCTTGAATTTGGACAATCACATTTCCTCGTTCATCTGCAGGCCGATATACTACACCCATTTTATTTAGAGGATAGATCCATACTGCATCACCTTTCTCAAAAGGTTTTTTTGCTTCTTTCGGGCTCTGTGCTTTCGTTTCATCAGCCTTTTTTAAATTTCTGTTAATAAAATCTGCTGCTGCTGAAGATGACGTTTTCTGAACTTCCTTTTCATTTCTTGATTGCTCACTTGTGCGTGTTTCATGAGATGGATTTTCTTTCCGCACGAGCAATTGTTCTGCACGCTTCATCACCTCTTCCGGCAGACCAAAGCGCCTTGCTATCGCGAATGCGTGACTCTCGCCTGCTTCCCCCATCTCTAAGCGATAAAGCGGCTTTAACGTTTCCGCATCGAATGCCATTTTCCCATTTTGACATCCAGGGGTACGTGCAGCAAAAGCTTTAATTTCATTAAAATGAGTCGTTGCCCCTGCTAATGCTCCTTTTTTCAAAAGTTGTTCTAATAGTGCGATAGAGAGCGCTATTCCTTCTGATGGATCGGTACCCGCTGCCAATTCATCAAGCAGAAGCAGTGCTCTAGGCCCAGCCACTTGAAGCATATCCTTAAGAACAGTGATATGAGATGAAAATGTACTCAGTGATTGCTCCAAACTTTGTCCATCTCCAACATCGGCAATAACGTGCTGGAATACGCCGATTTCACTCCCCTGCTCAGCTGGAACCAGCAGGCCTGATTGGATCATCAGTACGAATAATCCAATGGTTTTTAAAGTTACCGTTTTCCCACCTGTATTCGGTCCAGTAATAATTAACTGCTTCCATTTGTATCCGAGCTCCACATGCAGCGGTACGCTATGTTGTCCTAGCAATGGATGGCGTGCACCGACGAGTCTAACGACTGGCTGATCGGATAACTCGATTTTTTTACCGTTATACGACCTAGAGAGCTTCGCTCTTGCCGTAATAAAGTCAAATGAAGCCATAGCTTCTACGTTGCGAAACAGCTCAAAGGAGAACGATTCGGTATATTCAGACAATCGGGATAATATAACGGTACGCTCCCTCTCCTCATCCGCCTTCCACTGCTGCAGCTCAATTTGAAGCTCTGATGCGTCTAATGGCTCAACGAATAAGGTCTGACCACTTGCGGATTCATCCCATACTGTCCCTGGCACCTGCTTGCGATGCTCGCGCTTTACTGCAATGACTAACCGATCATGGCGCTTGCTGATGACCGGCTCTTGCAGAGATGTGCGATACTTATAAAGCGCATTTTCCATTTTTTTCTGGATCTTGTCCTCCGCTGCATAGATATGCCTGCGGATGTAGGCAAGATCAGGACTAGCTTGATCGGTCAGCTGGCCGTAACGAATACAACGTTTTAGTTCGTCCCTAAGTACGGGGCAATCGTACATAGACTCCGCATAAGCAGAAATCGTTGGCGCAATCTCACGTTTGCTGAACATGTACTTTTTCATTTGCAGAACAGAGCTTAACCATACCGATAGCTGTTCTAGTTCCTGCTCATTATAAATTCTACCTTTGCCGAGCAGCGACAGAAACGAATCAATGCCGTCCATTGCGGACAATGGAATGCTTGCCCCGCTTCCGAGAAGTTCAGCAGCCTCGTACGTTTCTTGCAGCCACGCTTCAACTTGCCGCTGCTTCGTGCTTGGTTCAAGCCTTTCAGCCAACAATCGTCCTGCGGGTGATATCGTGTGGCTTACTACGCCTGCTTTTACCTTATCAAATTCTAATCTTCGCCAAGATGCTTCATTCATCTGTATGGCCTCCTCTATTTTGAGTAAAAAAAAAGACAGAAACAGAACGCGGGCGCGTTCCATTCCTGTCTTTGATCGACAAATGCTCCAATACCATTTCCACCGCTAACAAAATCGTTAAGATGAAAATGGATATAAAAAAACCGCGCTGCGAGAGCACGGTGATTGGGCCGCTGTCGAATTGCTTCAGGCGGAAATCCTCATGTCCAGAACTCTTGGCGTCAGATCACGAAATAGAGCCTTGCATCTCAGTGAATTCACACTGGGAATCGTCGCAAGACCAACGTTCATCTGACTCTATCCAATTTATGAGTTATGGACACCAGCAAACATTAAAATTTCCCCTTTAAGAATCATGTTAAAAGATAATCCAAAATAGGATTCTTAATAAATGTACATAAAAGACAAGCAGCTTGTCAAGCGAGACTTAATCTACTGTTTATGGCTATAAAGAAATGGACATGCCCGTTCGTGCAAAATGAAGGTGATCGGGAAGCTTATAATCTCTCCGAAGATCTATATCATGCGACATATGTGTGAGAAAGGTTTGTTTGGGCTTCCACTTCTGGATAAGCTCGATAGCTTCAACAACATCATAGACAGAACGAGTTTCATAAGCAAAAGGCTCTTCGTAAAAGCTTGTTCCTAGGATAAGCAAATCAAGATCAGCCAAATGTTGCTGCTGCTCATCCGTCAGGCCGATGGAATCAGAGCAATATGCCCATTTGCAGTTTGTTTCTGAATGTTCAAAGCGAAATGCATAAGCATAGCCGTTTTTCCCGTGATTGACTCGCCAGCTATACGCTCGCCATTTGCCGAGCATAATAGGAGCGTCAAATGAATGGAACTCAATCTGCCGATTTAGCCAAGGAAAACGATCTAATATTTCTTTAATGACTTCAGTGGGCGCATAAGCTTGACCTCTTTTTTTCGTCCAGCGACAAGCGTCTGCCCACTCCACCAATCCTCCGATATGGTCAAAATGAGCATGTGTAATGAGCAGTGTGTCGATCCCACGCAGTGAGGCCATCTCTAATTGTTTTGCGAAGTCCGACCCACAGTCAATCCACACCGTTCCAGCTTCCTGATCCTCCATCTGCAGCGACGATCTATAACGGCGGTTTTCCTGCGTGTCCCTGGCTTCTTCACACACTTCGCATTCACAATAAATGCGAGGCACACTCATGGAATCTCCAGTTCCCCTAAAAACCAGCTTCGTCATAGCGGCAGCAGCTCAAACGACTCCGATGCACGGATTTGTTCCATCATTTGGATCCATTGTTCCGGCTTGTTTGGTAACGCGGCATAATAGCCTTCTAAGAATGAGGCGATAAGAGCTGCATCAATCGTTGTTTGTTCTTCATTTTTCGGAAGGAAACATAAGTCCAGTTCAGCAACAGCTTGGCCTTCATGGTCCCAAGAAGGATGCACATAAGAAAAAGCGATTCGCTTATAGCCGATATGTGACAGTACTTCGCGACGCACAAACGGATTCATAGGTGAAACTCCGCCAAATGCATGCTCACCTGCGCGATAAGGGTCGTATACCTCAGCAAACATGCCAAGCGAGACAGTACCGGACTGATCAGCTAGCTTCTGCAAATCTTGTTCTCGATTGCGGAGTAGAAAACGACCGATGCCAAGTGACGGTTTTCCGATAATCGTAAAATCAGTCATAGCAACGCGCAGCTCTGGATAATAACGATATTCAGTTGAACCTACAACTTCCCCCTCATGCAATGCAACATATACATGAATGGTTGGGTCTTCAAGCGGCTCGCGCCAAAGTTCATAAGCAAGAACTTCCTCAGGCGGAAAAATCGTTTGAAGAAGTTTATGTAATGGTTCAAAATATTTGTCCTCAATGCTTACGATTCGATGATAGGTTAGCATATATGTACATCTCCTTATTTAAATGGATTTCGCCACTCCATGATTGCAGCGCAGTTACCCGATTGCTCATCATCCAAGTAGTCATGAGCAACCCCAATCGGCATCCGTCCGCATCTAAGCAAAAAAGTAATGACAGGGTCTTTGTATTCTCCAGTTAGCACTTTTTCCAAATAAGCTTCTGGCGTCATCTCCTGGATTAGCGCTCCATAACCGGGCATGCGACCGCCCCCCAGCAATCTCGTAAGTCCCAGCTGAACAACCGTTTCATACATCGATTGCATGAGCCATTTGCCAATACCTGATTTTCGGAACTCCGGTATGACACAAAGGTCTATTACATACAGAGTATCCCCGTTTATATTATGATTGCGAATATACCCACTGTCAGAAATCGTTTCCCAATTATGTGCATGGCCATAATCATTCATATCGATAGTTACTCCGGTCATGGAGCCAATAATCATTCCATCAACCTCTGCGCATAAGGCACCTTCAGGGAAACGGTTCACATGTTCAGTTAATTGTTCTTTGTTCCACCAAAGCTCCTGTGGGTAAGGCGGGGGAAAGCTTAGCCGCTGAACTTCAATCAATCCATCAAAATCATCTGGTTTATAATTGCGAATGACTGCTTTTTGCGGTTTTCCATCGATGAACAAGAACAGCTCCTTACGCATCACTGCCTCCCCCTTTCTTCGCTATACAAGATAAAAATCAAGTCCAATCGGTATACAAATCGGTGCGACGATCACGCCACGTCGTAACAGAACCCTTCAGCCTGACTTCCTCAAGCAAAGATAAGTCAAGGTCAGCCACGACGAGCATATCATCATTGATGATGCCTTCGCTTAATATACCGGCTGGCGGGAACGGAATATCGTTCGGAGCAATAATAGCAGCTTGACCAAAATTCGCACGCATCAAATCAACTTTTCGAAGAGAGCCTACTGTACCCGTAGTTACAATGTATACCTGATTCTCAACTGCTCTAGCATGGCAGCAATATCTTACGCGATAAAACCCATGACGATCATCCGTGCACGATGGACAGAAAATGACATCTGCACCTTTAGCGCGGGCCATTCGAACGATTTCGGGAAATTCAATATCGTAGCAAGTCAGCATCGCGATGGTACCATATGCGGTCTCGAATACCTCAAGACCTTCACCTGCCGACATATTCCAGCCTTCTACTTCTGGTGGCGTAATGTGGATTTTATGCTGAACGTCAATTTTCCCATCGGGATGAAAGAGATGCGCAGCATTGCGCAAGCTTCCATCCGCTTGTTTAATCACGTGAGTGCCTCCAACAATGTAAACCTCATATTCAGCAGCTAGTGAGCGAAAGAGAGCAAGATAATCCTCCGTGAATTCAGGAAGCCGATCAATAGGAAGCGCTACGCCCTGCTCATCTCCAATCGACATCAATTGGGTTGTCAGAAACTCAGGAAACAAAATAAATTGTGCCCCGTATTCCGAGGCATTGCGTACATAATGTGTTACTTGCTCTGCGAATTGCTCAAACGAGTTAATATCAGCTAGCTTATACTGAACGGCTGCCGTACGAAACTTCATTCGTTAAATCCTCCAATCGTATCGTTATTGTTTGCGCTGTTTAAATTGCAAAGTAATCGTCGTGCCCAAATCCGGCAGACTAAACACATCTACCTTTCCTTCATGCAAATCAATGATTCGTTTGGCAATGGACAAGCCGAGACCTACTCCGCCTGTTGTCCGGCTTCTGGCTCCATCCACACGGTAGAAGCGTTCGAATAGATGCGGAATTTCGTTTTCTGGAATGCCCATTCCTTTATCCTTAACCTCGATTTTCACGATATGTCTAACGAGTGTAATCGTAATATCGATCGGGTCCTTCGAGTATTTAATCGCGTTATCGAGCAAAATGACGAGCAGCTGCCTGATTTTGTCCTTGTCTCCAACCATACGAACAGCCTTGGACATCGCTTTCACTCGTATCGGTCTGCCGAACGTCGTTTGCAGCATCGTTGCTAGCTCATCAACCACTTGAACAACATCAAACAGCTCCTGCTTCAGCCAATCCTCCTGCTCTGCCTCAGCGAGCATAAGCATGGATTTTGTTAAGTTTTGCAGACGATTAGCTTCTTTATCGATTGCTTCAATCGCTTCATTTCGCAAGCTCTCATCATCACGTCCCCAACGCTTCAACATACCAGCATAGCTGCTGATAACAGTTAGAGGGGTTTTGAGCTCATGAGAAGCATCTGCTACGAATTGCTTCTGCTTAGCAAATGTGCGGTCAAGTCGTTCAATCATCTGATTAAATGCACGAACGAGCTGCAGAAGCTCAGCAGATTCCTCGCGGTTGCTAAGCTCAATTTGTCTAAGCTTCCCGCTTCGGTCAATTTCTCGCATCGTATTAACCATTTGCTGAATCGGCGCCGTTAGTCTTGAAGTGAACCAATACGTTCCGAATATGGCAAACAAAATGGCACCGCCGCTCGTGACGCTTAACGCTGCGACCAGCACCTGCAAATAATTGTCCAATTCATCTAGTATTCGATTAATTTCAAGCATTGCAATGACACGATTGCCGTCATATAGCGGAACTCGCATGAACAAAATTCGTTCTCCGCCCTTTGTGATCATCCCGGTATGGTGATGCACCTCAAAGGTCGCTGGCAGCTGCTGCAGCAGCTCATCCGTTMCTGTTATATTTACAACTCTGTTATTAGGCGCAATGATGCGGATCATTTCGTTTACGTTGTAATACTCATTGAGCAGCTCCGGATAGTTTAATCCTCGGCCGCTCTGAATTCGGGGATTCTCAAGCATGAGATTCACCTTATTCGCAATGACCTCTTCTTCACTTTCAGTCGTTATTTTGATCACATAGAAATACACAAAAATATTAAATAGAATCAAAATAAATATAAGCCAAAAAATGGTGAAAAGCGTAAACCGTTTGCGGAGTGTCATGCATCGGGCTCCTTTATCATATAACCTACTCCTCGAACCGTATGAATAAGCTTATGACGATAACCCTTGTCCAACTTCTGACGCAAATAACGGATATAAACATCTACTAAATTTGTTTCGCCGATAAAATCATATCCCCAAACTTCGGATAAAATATCTTCACGCGATTTCTCATCATTTTTGTTTTCCACAAGGTATACAAGCAGCTCGAACTCACGCGGCGTTAGCTCGATCAAAATATCTTTGCGATAAACCTTACGCGTGCGCAGCTCTATCGTTAAGTCGCCAACCTTGATCATGTCGGATCCTTCCGCTTCTTTCGGATACTGCTGGAATATGCGCAAAATGTTGCGAACCCGCGCCAGCAGCTCCTCCATTGCGAACGGCTTTGTAATATAATCATTTGCTCCATGCTCGAATCCGCTTACTTTATCCGGTACGGTGTCGCGTGCAGTCAACAATATAATAGGTACAGGATTTCCTGCTTGTCGCAGTAATCGCAGCACTTCAATTCCGCTCATCTCAGGCAACATGACATCGAGCAATACAAGCTCCCATTCACCTGTCGAAGCCATTTCATATCCGGTTCTGCCATCAGCGGCAGTTCCTACGGTATACCCCTCATGCTCAAGCTCAAGTTGTAAAATTCGGGAAATACCCGCTTCATCTTCGACGACTAGAATAMGTTCTTTCATTCTAGAGGTTCACCTGCTTCCAGTTGTAAATAATATTAATGCCGTTAATCAACCATATCTTCTTCTAAAAATACGGTTAAATTTATCATAATGAAGACCTATCACAAATGCAAGCAAGCCGATCTACAAGAAGAGTAGACCGGCAATTGCCACGGAGGGTGTTTATCTTCACAAAGATAAAGGATATTAAGCTAAAACCACTCCTAGTTTTGCATCGACCAGGCTTCCACATCCCATGTTTTGGTAGCCATATCCTCGTAAAATTCCGGTTCATGAGATACTAGCACGACAGTTCCTTTATATGCCTTAAGAGCACGCTTCAATTCCGCTTTAGCCACAACGTCCAAATGGTTCGTCGGCTCATCGAACAGAATCCAGTTGCTCTCGCGCATCATAAGCTTGCATAAACGAACCTTCGCTTGCTCGCCGCCGCTGAGCTGGTTAAGCGAACGTGTAATATGTTCATTTTTCAAGCCACAGCGTGCAAGCGCACCCCGAACCTCTGATTGGGTCATGAAGGAGAACTCATCCCATACATCCTCAAGCGGCGTCATGGTCGGAGCTTTTGCTTCTTGCTCAAAGTAAGCAGGATTTAAATAATCGCCCAAATAGGTTTTGCCGTCAAGCGCTGGAATTACGCCTAAAATGGTTTTGAGTAGTGTAGATTTACCAACGCCGTTGCATCCTACGATAGCAATCTTATCGCCACGTTCAATGACCATGTCCATTTTTGGCAGCAGAGGTTTATTGTAGCCGATGACCATGCCTTCTGCTTCAAATACAGTCTTGCCGCTCGTTCTCGATTCTTTAAAGTTAAACGTTGGTTTTGCCGCTTCTTCCGGT
Organism: Paenibacillus sp. TAF43_2; assembly: GCF_052113545.1. Classification (NCBI taxonomy): domain Bacteria; kingdom Bacillati; phylum Bacillota; class Bacilli; order Caryophanales; family Paenibacillaceae; genus Paenibacillus; species Paenibacillus sp. TAF43_2. The sequence goes on along the minus strand of NZ_JBFRDK010000157.1, from coordinate 5,491 downwards.
TTATCAATACGATCAATACGATCAAGCTGCTTCTCGCGGCTCTTAGCACGTCCTGATGTTGAAGCGCGTGCTTTGTTTTTTTGAATAAAATCCTCTTGCTTCTTAATAAAATCCTTTTGTTTCTCGTATGCGTCGATGTGCTGCGCCTTGTTCAGGTCAGCCATTTCAAGAAATTTATCATAATTGGCCGAATAGCGTGTCAGCTTCGTAAATTCAAGATGGTAAATCACGTTAACCACTTGGTTCATAAAGCTCGTTTCATGTGAAATAAGAACAAACGCATGCGGGTAGTTTTTCAAATAGTTAGTTAGCCAATTGATATGCTCTTCATCCAAATAGTTCGTAGGCTCATCGAGCAGTAGAACACCTGGTTTTTCAAGAAGCAGCTTCGCTAGCAGTACCTTTGTCCGCTGACCGCCGCTAAGTGCAGTAACATCACGATCAAGTCCAATCGCATTCAGACCTAGCCCGTTTGCCATCTCATCTACTTTTACATCAATTAAATAGAAATCGCCGATCTCCAGCTCTTCCTGAATCTCACCCATACGTGTAAGCAGCTCATCTAATTTATCTGAATCTGCATCGCCCATTTGAGCTGCAATGTTGTTTAGCTCTTCTTCCAATAGCAGCAAAGGTAAAAAAGCATCCTTCAGTACATCACGGATCGTTTTACCTGCTTCAAGCTTCGTATGCTGATCCAAGTAGCCGTAACGAACACGCGGTGTCCATTCGACCTTTCCTTCATCCTTCAACAGTTTGCCTGTTAAAATATTCATCAGTGTTGACTTGCCTGTACCATTCGCACCGACTAGGCCAACATGCTCTCCATCCAACAAACGGAAGGCTACATTTTTAAAAAGCACACGGTCTCCGAACGTATGTGATAATTGCTCAACTGTTAACAAACTCATTTGTCTTTATCTCCATTCATATATGAACCATAGTTATAGCTTGTGAAATGTGTCGTTTTGCCCGTATCATTGTACCACAAAAATGATCATTTTGTGTTCATTTCCTTATAAAGGAGCTGTAAAATGGGCGAAAGCGCATGATTTAATCGTTTATTTAAGCGCGATTCATCCGTTGCCCAAAGCCCTTTCCATTGCAAAGAAAGCAGCGTCTCTTCAGGAAGTCGCGGCACGATGGCTAACGGCTTGTCAGGAAATAAGGAAAGCCACTCATTCCGACCATGGTAGTTTAGATCCTTGTTGGCGATAAAAAATAATTTCCCTCCTGTGGCTTTCATTTTCTGCTTCAAGTCCATTAGCAGCTTAAATTCGCTCGCTTGCCACTTAATCACAGCAGGATCACCAATTACAAATACGAAATGCGACTGCTTCAGCATGGATAAAGCACTAGACTCCTTCCATCTGCCAGAGAAATCAAATAGCTGATACATAGTTGGTGAAGTCCGAAGCATTTGTGCAAAAGCCAGAGCATCATATTTAGCATCAACGGAGCTTAGTTCAGATTGAAATGAAAACCAATTTACTGCTAAATCATTATGTTTATAGTGGATATAACGTTTATCCTGTGTTAGCTGACCAGACTGTTCATAATTACTGATGTTTTTATGCACAGATAACCATGCATGCCATTCAGGCTTAGAATCGTCGTATTCGACTGCTGCTATAGAAGCGCCTTGCCTTCCAAGCAGGACAGCAAGTGCATGCGTCAAAAAGGTAGACCCTGCGCCTGAGGATAGAGATAATAAGCTGATCAGCTTCTGATTTAAACGTGTATGGGGTTTGCTTCTTTGTTGATTCCAGAACACCTTATTGTCGCTATCAGGCTCTACAAAAACCTCTAGCGCTTTCTCCGCTTCATCAATAGTTGCATATCGATATTGGGGATCGGGTTGAAGCAAACGTTTTAGCACAAGCTTAAAGGCTTTCGGAACGTCTGGCTGCAAAGATGCAAATAAAGCAGACTCCGCTGCCCAGCCCGCTTTCTGATGATAAATACTTCCCTCACTAGCCATAAAATACAGCAGCGCACCGAGTCCGTAAATATCCGTGCGCTCATCGCTTTGCCCTGCTCCTGCTTGCTCCGGCGCTGCGAAGCCATACGTTCCAAGCTGAACGGTATCTTTATCCTTGCCGTTAATATATTGGCGTGAAATACCAAAATCAATTAGTTTCACTTTTCCTTTTTTGTCAATCATCACGTTTGAGGGCTTCAAATCACGATGAATAATTGGAGGCGTATGTTCATGCAAGTAACGAATCGCAGAGCATAGCTGTATTCCGATATCAATTATGTTTGTAAAGGTTAGCTGTGCTCCGTTTGAACGAAATAAATCTGCAATCGTGCAGCCTTCAATATATTCCATGACCAGTGCTTCGAATTGCAGCTCATTCGGAGGGAAGTAGTCGACCATTAATGGAAGCTGCGGATGCTCCAGCCTCATCATCATTTGTGCTTCTTCCGCATATTTCAGGCCCCCTGGCAGCGGTGCGATGACTTTCATTGCTCTTCGTTTATTTGCGAGCTTTAAATCATCAGCGGCGTACACGACTCCCATGCCGCCTCGCCCAAGAATGCCGACAATTCGGTATCGCTCTCCCACCACAGATCCCATAGCATAAGGCGAAAATATCATTTCCGAACCCTCCATATCGATCCCTCCAGCATAAAATGCGAACAAAAAAAGGCATCCCGACGCCGTTTGTAAGTTACAAACCGCATCAGGATGCCTTCCTGATTTCCTATCTATTAGTGCTACTTTAACATAGTTAATAAACTTGAAACAAGAAGCATTTTATTAAAATACACGTTTCTTGGAATTCAACAGCTCCGCCAAAAACGCAAGCACAAGTCCTTGCCCCCAGCCTTGCACCCGTTTGTGAGCCACTTCCCGATAGCCCTGCAAATCATTCATAACTRCTGTGCCGGCTGATACATTCAGCACTGCGCCGTCCTCTGTAATTTGGCTCAAAACACCTTCGATTGAACGCTGAATGTATTTGTTGTATAAGGAACCAAATGCGAATAATCCAGTCGCAATTCCTGCTGAACCCGATGTTTCATGATAGGAGCTATCATCGTTTAGAACCGTGTGCCATAGCCCATTTTCGGATTGCATACGCACTAATGTACTAAGCTGATCACGCATTGAGCCTTCAATAATCATAAATGAAGGATGCTGAACGGCGATATGCGGCAATGCCTTTGCCATTGTTAAAGCAGCCCAAGAGTTTCCGCGTGCCCAGAAGATCGAGGACATATGATTTTGTGCGATATTGTCCCAGCCATGATAGTAAAGGTTTGAAACGGGATCTTGTAAAAAATGCTCATGACCGTGATACTGCTTCAGGCCATCTTCCAAATAGTCGTTTCGTCCGAGCAAATGTCCCATACGCACGAGGAAATAACCCGCCATCATCATCGTATCCACCCACGCTTGCTCAGGAAAATTATATGTTTCTGAATTGACCGTGTGCTGGAAAATGCCATCTGCGAATCGAACCGCATCATTTTTTAAGTATTCGGCCATTTGAATGGCGACATCTAAATATTTTTGTTCGTCAGTTGCTTTGTACAGCGAGATTAGAGCATGACCAATGGATACTCCGTTGACTGATAGCTTCGGCAAGCCGTCTTCCAGCTTCTCATCAATCCAATCCTGCAAAAGCTGAATATAACGTTCATTGCCTGTTGCCTCGTACGCTTCAGCAACCCCATAGAAAGCAACACCGCCTGGCCAATCCCAGCTAAAATCCATTCTGAATGTGCGATCTACAACACGATCTATAACGTCCTTAATATGATTTTCGTCAAATTGAAGCTGTGGCATTTCCATCTTCCTCTCCCCTATTTCATTTTGAATGTCTATTTCAAACCGCTGGTGCTGATTCCTTCAACAATATACTTCTGGAATGCGAAGAAAATGGCGAGCACCGGAATGAGGCTGACGATTGACATCGCGAACATTGCGCCCCAGTTGGAGACGGTATCGCTGTCCAGAAACATTTTCAGACCCATCGACACAGGATACAAACTTGGACGATTCAAGTATAAAACCGGTCCGAGCAAGTCTTCCCAGCGCCAGTAAAACGAGAAAATTGAAGCGGTAGCCAGAGCTGGAACGACGAGCGGCAAAATAATTCGGAAAAACAAGCGGAACTTCCCGCAGCCATCGATCGTTGCCGCTTCGTCAAGCTCATTCGGTATGGTCCGGATGAACTGAATGAGTAAAAAGATAAAAAACGGAATGCCGAAATATTGCGGGATAACAATAGGTTTAATTGAATTTAACCAATGAAGCTTCGCAAACAAAATATATTGCGGAACGAGTACAACATCATGAGGAAGCATGAGCGTAACCATCATGATTCCAAACCAAAACGTTTTCCCCACAAAATTAAGTCTTGCAAATCCAAAAGCGATAAATGCAGATGATAATACAGCTCCGATGGTAGAAATAACAACGATTTCTAGAGAATTCATTATAAAATTGCCGAATGACTGACCTGCTATGCCTACCCAGCCTATTTTATAATTTTCCCAAATCCAAGGCTGTGGTATAAGGGAATCAGCCGTTGCGAAGATGAGATTGCTTTGCTTAAATGAACTCATTAACAGCCATAACACCGGGTAAACCATGACTAACGCGAGCGCTGCGACAAATACGTGGTAGATCGGCCACTTCAGCTTTTTGAATGTCATGTTTAATGGCCACCTTTCGACTCGTAATGAACCCATTTTTTAGAGGTATAGAACAAAATCCCTGTTAGAATAGCGATAATAATGAGCATTACCCACGCCATTGCTGAAGCAAATCCCATATCGAAATAAACGAAAGCTTGACGGAACAAGTAAAGGGAATAAAGAAGTGTGCCGTCTAACGGACCGCCCTCGCCTTTTGAAATAATGTAAGCTGGAACGAAGGTCATAAATGCTCCGATCGTTTGCATGATCGTATTAAACAAAATGATCGGGCTGAGCATTGGCAAAGTAATTTTGAAGAAGCGAACGACTGGCCCCGCTCCATCCACATTGGAAGCCTCGTACAATTCTGGCGGTATATTTTTGAGACCTGCTAGAAAAATAAGCATCGACGATCCAAATTGCCAAACGGACAATGTAATGAGCATCCACAGCGCAGCTGCAGGTTCAGCAAACCATCTCACGCTATCTAAACCGAGTGCATTCAGAAAAATGTTTATAACCCCTTCGTCGCCATAAAGGTTGCGCCACATAATCGACACGGCAACGCTGCCGCCAATAATCGAAGGAAGATAATAAACGGTCCGATATAACCCGATTGCTTTCGAGGCTGTATTCAATATCATTGCAATAAATAAAGCAAAGGCCAATCTAAGCGGTACACCGATAAAAACATATAAAAAAGTAACTTTTAGAGATGCCCAAAACTTCGAGTCATCAAAAAACATCGTCTGGTAATTCTCTAATCCGATAAAGGATGGTGTCGATAAGAGATCATAATCGGTAACCGAGAAATATAACGATGCGACAGCGGGTACTAAGG
>NZ_JBFRDK010000156.1:0-14697 GCF_052113545.1 Paenibacillus sp. TAF43_2 | reverse complement strand
CACAAGCTGTAAGAGAAGCTGGCAAAACAGGTCAGGTCAAAGTTGTCGGTCTCTCCACGCCGAATTTGATGCGCGATTATTTAAAGGACGGCTCGGCACAAATGGCGACACTTTGGAGCCCCAAAAAACTTGGATATTTAACTGTTGTGCTTGCAAAAAATCTGCTCGAAGGCAAGCTGCCGTATGATGGTCAAGACATTTATAATGTCGGCACTATTAGGGTGAACGGGGATACGGTCATTATGGGAGAACCGATCGATTTTACAGCAGAGAATGTGGATCAATATGATTTTTAAATTTCCAGAGCAACTGCGCTTCAGAAACTATCGGCTCAGCTCTAAGCTTATATTAGTTTATTTACTGCTAAGCGTTATCCCCATGTCGCTGCTCGGTACTTTTTCTTATTTGCAGTACACAAAATCAATTGAAGAACAAATTGGTGAATATATGCCGCGTTTTCTGTATCAAGCAAATGCGAATATAACGAAGCATATGGAGGATTTTGCAGAGCTGCATACGTTAATGTTCAACTCTGACAATATGATCGCTATTTTGCGTCGCGACTCCTATCAGAGCCGTTCACAGCTGAATCAGGACCAATTCGAGGTAAACAATTATTTGGCTCGTACTTATCTAAAYACGGGGAACCCCGATGTTATGGGGGTATTCATATTTTCGAAAAACAGGTTTTTTTACAGTGCGAGATCAAAGTTTACAGGTCTTAATGCGGATAATGCTTTTATCCCTTATGGGCAGGATCTTGATTTACGGGGAAAAGCGAAAATAATTCTTCCTAGCCAAATTAATTTGACATTCGAGAATAACGAACCCTACGTATTGATCATGAAACAGATGAATGATGTGGATAACCGCAAAAGCCTGGCGACTATGCTGGTTGCGGTGAAGCTCTCTTTTATTGACAACATATTGCGGGAGTTTGAACAAAACAATACAGCGGATTTATGGCTAATGAACCGTGAGGGCGAAATCATCTTTCATACAGATGAGGAGAAAATAGGAGGCTTTGATGAAGAAATAAATCGCTATCCCATTCTTAACGGCAGCTTTCGAAAAGGGTCAGGGAAAAAAGCGGTGATCGTCAGCCTTAGCGAATCGAATGATTTTGATTGGATACTAGCTCATAGCATACCGCTAAAATATTTAACAGAGCGTACAGATTTGGTTATGAATGTAACCATTTTTGTATTTATTTGCTTTGTCCTCATTACTTCGATTATTTCGATTTTCTTCGCAATGAATGTAACGCGGCCGATCAAGAAGCTTTCCCGTCTAATGAAGGATGTTGAAATGGGCAGGTTTCAGGTGGATCTTAAGGTCGAAAGCAATGATGAGATTGGAGCACTCGCGCGCAGCTTTAATTCGATGGTAGCTACGATTCATGAGCTGATCGAAACGAATTTTGATATCAAAATTAGACAGAAGGAAGCAGAGCTGTACGCTCTGCAGTCTCAGATCAATCCGCACTTCATGTACAATACGCTGGAGACCATTAACATGGCGGTAGAGGACGGCAGATCGGAAATGGTCGTCGAGATGGTTACACTGCTTGGCCGTATGCTTCGTTTTTCGGTTAGCAACAAAAACAAATTTGTAGCGATTGCGGATGAAGTCCAGCATATTAGCAATTATTTGACCATTCAGAAATATCGATTCAATGATCGGCTGTTGTTTGAGATCGATAAAAAAACGGACATCGAATCCTTTTATACACCCAAATTTATTTTGCAGCCGGTTATTGAGAATGCCATTAAATATGGTCTTGAAACCCGTAAAGCACTTGATATTCGGCTAAGCATTAGTCGTGAATTTGGTGCGCGTTCAGGTGAGGAAGATATCGTTTTTCGCATATGGGACAACGGGCCGGGAATCGATCATGATCGATTGGAGAAGCTCGAGAGGTCACTAAGATCGGAGACACTAGCCCACAAGGATTCTGGTTTTGGGCTAAGCAATGTGAACGCTAGAATAATGATTATGTTAGGCCAGCAGTATGGGGTGCAGCTGCATAGCATTTTTGGCAAGGGAACAGAGGTGATTATCCGTATTCCTGTCATCACCCTGAACGATGTGGCAGAAAAATCGAAAAGCAAGGAGGAGTAAGCATGCACAAGGCGATCAGAACATTGATTGTAGATGATGAAGAAATGATTCGGAACGGCATTGCTAGACTCAYACGCTCTTGCGGTGAGGGGTGGGAAATCGTTGCGACACTGTCTGATGGCAAAGAAGCAATGGATTACTTGCATCAGTCACAAGGGGCAGTAGATTTGCTTATTACGGATGTGAAGATGCCCGTGATGGATGGTCTAACTCTAATAAGCGAGGGCAAACGCCATTATTCCTTCTTCCCGCTCGTAATTAGTGGTTATGATGAATTTCAATATATTCAGACTGCGCTTCGAGAAGGAGCTGTTGACTATTTTTTAAAACCGATTGACCGGGAACAGTTTAAGAATCGAATGGCAGAAATCAAGGTGAAAATCGAAAGCGGACGGTTTCAGCATATGAAATGGAACGAGATGGAAAGAAAATCCGAGGAGCTAAAAACATCGCAGCAAGTGCAACTGTTAAGCTATGTCACTTCGGCAGGGCTCGATATTTCGCGGCTAGGATATTGGGTGGATGAGTTTCCGAAAGGCAGATACGTTCTTCAATATGTAAGCCTCGATGCTCTTCCTGTAAAGACAAGAAGTTATACCCCAAAAGACTGGGAAGCTTATGTTTATGTGCTTGAGAATATCATCAAGGAAGTGGTAGAGAAATGTTCGAATGAATCAGAAATCATAGGCTGGTGCTGGAGAGGGGACGATTCGAATTTTTGGATATTGCTGCATCTTTCCGAGGCTTATGGCGAAAACAACGGTTTATTAGAAAAAACATCGTTCGAGCTGTCTGGTCAAATTCGTTCAGCGATTCAGTCCTACACGCCATTTACAGTTTCAGTATCATGCGGCAGCTCGATTGAGGATTTATATTTGCTGCCAGAAGCAAAGGATCAAGCCTTATCATTAATGTATTATCGTTTATTATATGGCGGCAATCAGTTGTTTGGCCGAGATGGCATACAATTCAAGACGGAGAGCTCTTCAGACCAAATGGATAATGAGCTTGTCCATATTGCGCAGCGAATGAAGCAGGCGGTCGAACAAGTAAATGAGCAAGCAGCGGTTCAGTTTACGAAGGAGTTTTTTGCTCGGCTTGAAAAAATGGATTCGCCTGCCGCCATTCAACGAGCAATAATGAACGCATTTATACTTATCCATTCGGTCGGCGTTGAAATGAAAGTGAATACGCCTATGTTAGATTCGCTCGAGAGCCGACTTCAAACGATTAAACGGGCGATAAACCTTAATGAGCTCAAAGTGGAACTCGATCAGCAGATCGCTCAGCTTGTTCTGGAAATGAAGCGAATGCGTCAAAGCGGCAGCATGAAGCCGATAGAGCAGGCCAAAGCTTGGATCATTGCCAATCTGCAAGAAGACTTAACGATTAAGCGTATAGCTGAGCAAGTCTATATGAATCCCTCGTATTTCTGCCGACATTTCAAGACGCAAACAGGTGAAACGATTCTCGATTACATCACGGGTCTTAGAATGGAGAAAGCAAAGGAGCTGCTTATTGATTCGCAATTAAAGCTCTACGATATAAGCGTTCAGGTTGGTTATCAGGACGTAAAGTATTTCAGCAAGCTATTCAAGCAATGGTCTGGGGAGACGCCATCTAAATATCGAGATCAGAAGTTTTCAAAATGATAGTCAGTATAGTAGAGAAACTAAAGGGTAGGCCTAGTGCCTGCCTTTTTATTTTGTTCACAAACAGCCATATAATGTGGATTCCATATACAAAGCGAATACACTCCCCCATAAGTAACGAATGTCTCCTTCTTCACGATCTGCAATTTCGGTAAGGTAGACCTAGAAGGAAGCAAGAAGCAGCAGCATGTAGAGAACAGCGAAGGATGGAGGGGGATTCGGCAATGGCCGAGTACATTTTAGAGCTAGAAGGAATTACAAAAACTTTTCCAGGCGTCAAGGCGCTTGATAATGTCTATTTTAAGTTGAAGCCCGGTGAGATTCATGCGTTGATGGGCGAAAATGGAGCGGGGAAATCAACCTTTATTAAGGTGATTACCGGTGTCCACGTAGCAGATGTCGGAGAAATCCTCTTTGATGGACAACGCGTGGATTTTAAAAATCCTACGGATGCGAAGCGGATGGGCATTGCAGCCATTTATCAGCATGTTACTTGTTATCCTGATTTAAGCGTCACAGAAAATATATTTATGGGGCATGAGAAAATTCAAAAAGGGACTAAGCGGATTCTTTGGAACGAAATGCATAAGGAGGCCGATAAGCTTCTGAAGGAGCTTGGCGCAGCATTCAGCCCCAAAACGCAAATGGGAGCATTAAGCGTAGCGGAGCAGCAAATCGTCGAAATTGCGAAAGCGCTTTCTGTTGATGCGAAGATCATTATTATGGATGAACCAACAGCCGCTCTTACCAATAGGGAAAGCGAAGACTTGTATCGCATTACAGAGCGTTTGCGTGACAAGGGAACAGCTATTATTTTTATCTCTCATCGCTTCGAGGACATGTATCGACTGGCCAGCAAGGTGACCGTATTCCGGGATTCCAGATACATCGGGACTTGGAATGTGGATGAAATATCGAACCAAGATTTAATTATTGCGATGGTAGGCCGTGAAATTACGCAATTGTTTCCGAAGAAGGAAGCGCAGATTGGGGAAGAATTGCTGCGTGTTGAAGGACTTGGCAGAACCGGCTACTTTGCTGATATTTCTTTTGCGCTGCGAAGAGGGGAAATATTAGGATTGACTGGGCTCGTTGGGGCAGGACGGACAGAGGTTTGCCAAAGCATCTTCGGCATTGAGCGAAGCGACAAAGGTAAGGTGTTCTTCAAGGGGCAGGAAGTGAACATCCGAAAACCGATCGATGCGATGCGTATGGGGATTGGCTACTTGCCGGAGGACAGGCAGAAGCAGGGGCTCGTTCTACAGTGGAGCATCGGTAGAAATATAACATTATCATCGCTTGAGAAGATTTCAAGCAAAGGTGTTCTTAACACCGATAAGGAAGCGAGCATCGCTAAGCAATTAGCTGAGAAGGTAAATGTTAAAGCAAAAAGCATATTTGATTTGGCCAGCTCGCTCTCAGGCGGCAACCAGCAGAAGGTTGTATTTGCAAAGCTGCTGACTGCTGATGTGGATGTCATTATTTTGGATGAACCAACCAAAGGTGTGGATGTCGGCGCCAAATCTGCCATCTATGAAATGATTAGCGATTTGGCATGTCAAGGGTATGGGATTTTGATGGTATCGTCCGAGATGCCTGAAATGATTGGGATGTGTGATCGGGTAGCCGTCATGCGCGAGGGCCGGATAACAGCTTTTCTAGACCGCGATTCGATCTCGCAGGAGGCGATACTTCAAGCATCAATGGCTGACGATCGCCCTCTTATACAACAACATTAAAGGTGGGCATGACACATGCAGGAGAGAGAACTTAGTACGAACGGTATAACCGCAGCTTCTCTTAGAGCTACAAGGCCAACGCGCACGCTCAGCGCAAAGATCGCCAAATTCAGAGAGCTTGGATTACTCGGATTTATTGTTTTGCTTTCCATTGGCGTTCAGCTTCGCAACCCCAGCTTTTTGACCTTGGAAAATATAAACGATATGGTGACGAACACAGCGATTTTGAGCATTTTGGCTGTGGGGATGATGCTCGTTATCGTTACCCGCGGAATTGATCTTTCCATCGGTGCAACTTTGGCTCTTTCAGGCATGATCGCGGCACAGACGGTCAGTGCATTTCCAGAAATTCCAGCTGTCGTCGCCCTTCTGATCGGCACTTTAACGGGGCTTGTCAGCGGTGTGATCATTGGTTTTCTGGTTTCCAAAATTGGTATCCTGCCCATCATAGCCACACTCGGTATGATGAACGTGTTCCGCGGGTTTACTTATCTAACTAGTGGGGGCAAATGGGTTAGTGCACATCAAATGCCTGCAAGTTTCAAAGCGATGGCAACGGGAACAACGCTCGGAATCAATAATCTTATTTTTGTTGCAATCCTTATTTATTTCGTCGCTTATTATTTCGTTAATCATACCCGAACGGGCAGACAAATCTATGCTGTTGGAAGCAATCCAGATTCGGCAGTAATAAGCGGCATTAAGGTAGACAAAATTTTATGGCTCGTATATTCCATTATGGGCGGTCTCTCCGGCTTAGCAGGTGTGCTATGGGTATCCAAATTTGCATCAGCGCAAGGAGATACGGCATCGGGTTATGAGCTCAGCGTAATTGCTGCGTGTGTACTAGGCGGTGTGAGCATTGCAGGCGGTTCTGGCAAAATATCAGGCATCATCCTTGGCTCTATTTTGCTAGGTATTTTGAATAATGCACTTCCTTTGATTAATGTATCGCCATTTTGGCAGAACGGCATTCAAGGCGCAATTATTTTAATCGCGGTCCTTATTAATGCAATCGTCAAGCGCGGCGTTGATCGCAACAATCTTATGAGGAGGAAAATCTAACGCTATGGAGCCGAGAATTGTTACGAATAAGCAGGATTTTTCCTTCAAACGGTTTTTCCTTCAGTGGGAATGGATGTTGGTTGTATTGTTTCTTGCCATAACCGTCATGAATATGAATCTATCAGAGTTTTATTGGGATTACGATAATTTGCGAGATGCAACAATGGGTTTTCTGGATAAAGCATTTATCGTGCTCCCTATGGTGTTCATCATCATCCTCGCGGATATCGATATATCCGTCGCATCGATTGTAGCACTATCGTCTGTTATTATGGCGGACTTATTCAATAAAGGTGTCCCTATTGTGCTAGCTATGGTCATTTGTTTGGCAGTGGGCACCATTTGTGGATGGATTAACGGCATCCTCATTGTGAAGTACAAGGAATTGTCCGCGGTCATCATTACTTTGGCAACGATGATCATTTATCGGGGAATCGCCTACATTATTTTGGAGGATCAAGCAGCAGGATCTTTTCCAGAGTGGTTTAGCTATTTGGGCTGGGGGTACGTGGGACCGATTCCGTTTATCTTAATCGTTTTTGCGGTATTTGCCATTGTGTTTAGCTTACTGCTGCACAAAACCGTGTTTGGCCGACAATTGTACGCGATGGGGAATAACATCAACGCGGCCCGCTTCTCAGGCGTGAATGTTGATCGTGTAAAAGTAATCGTCTTTACGCTTGCAGGACTGATGTCCGCTGTGACTGCTTTGTTTCTAACTTCCCGTATGGGAAGCACGCGTCCTAATATTGCGATGGGCTATGAACTCGACGTCATTGCCATGGTTGTACTCGGCGGCATTAGCACGGCTGGAGGAAAAGGAAGAATGATAGGAGCAATACTAGCTGTCTTCCTCATAGGCTTCCTGCGTTATGGTTTAGGATTAGTCAACGTACAAGCGCAAATCCTACTCATTATTATTGGCTTGCTGCTTATATTCGCCGTTGCCGTTCCGAGGCTAAAAGTAGGTCGGAGTCGTACAAAGAAAACTTAAGTTGGTGCAATACAGTCAATCGGCTGTTTTGTATATAAAGGATTGGACAAAAAAAGGGAGGAAAAACAATGAAAAGAAACAAGGTGTTATTCGTTTGTTTAACTGTTTTGCTTACGATCTCGATGTTAACCGCCTGCGGAGGAGGCAACAGCGGCAGTAATTCTAAAAATACGGGCGGCAACAAGAGCGAAGCTACAGAGAAAAACAAGGGAAATGACACAAAGGACAGCACGAAAAAGAAGAAATATGCCATTATCTTTAAAAACACGGGTAATCCATACGGTGAGAAGCAAATGGAGGGCTACAAAAATGCTGTTGAAGAGCTCGGATATGAAGCGATTTTGAAGGCGCCTGATCAGCCAACTGCAGAAGCACAAATTCAAATGATTGAAGAGCTTATCTCGCAAAAGGTGGACGTGATCGCGATTGCGGCAAATGATCCGGACGCGCTCCAGCCGGCGCTGAAGAAAGCGATGAATCAAGGAATTAAAGTCCTTTCTTTAGATTCAGCGGTTAACGCAGCCAGTCGCATGGTTCATGTAAATCAAGCAGATCCTGAGCGTATCGGCCGCACTCTAATTCAAGGCGTATCGGAAATGATTGGCGGCGAAGGCGAAATTGCGATCCTGAGCGCGACATCGCAAGCGACCAACCAAAACACTTGGATCGAATGGATGAAGAAAGAGCTGGAGGATTCGAAATACAGTAAAATCAAGCTCGTTAAAGTAGCTTATGGTGATGATTTGCGTGATAAAAGCGTGTCCGAGACTGAGGCGCTCTTGAAATCGTATCCTGATCTGAAAGGTATTATTGCGCCAACGACAGTAGGAATCGCGGCAGCGGGCAAGGTTTTAACGGATAAGGGTCTCACTGGGAAAGTGCAATTGACCGGTCTTGGCCTGCCAAGTGAAATGGCGGAATATATCGTGAGCGGGGTATGTCAGTGGATGTATTTGTGGAATCCGATTGATGTTGGTTACTTGTCAGGTTATGCAGCAGACGCATTGGTAAACGGCAAGATCACAGGTGCGGTTGGGGATAAGCTGACAGCTGGCAAACTAGGTGAGAAAGAAGTCGTGAAAGATGGAGAAGGCACGCAAATTATGCTTGGCGATCCCTTCAAATTCGATTCCTCTAACATCGCTGAATGGAAGGATGTTTATTAAAACAAACCTTTCATAATTACACAAAAATCGAAGAATGAGAAGATTGGCCGGGTAGTCGTTGAAGGACCTGCAGCAAGCAGGATATCCTTTCTTGTACTCCCGGCTATTTCTTTATGGATTTATGTTTAGTCTTCCRAATTGAAAGCGATACCAATGTAACGAAAAAGGGAGTGTTTTGGCAAATGAATAGTTTGTTCAAGAAGAAGCTGCTTGGTTTATTTTTAACAACTGTTCTTGTAATTGCTTTATTACAGCCAGTAGCCGCATTCGGAGCACAAGGAACGGGCCAAATGACTGCATATGACTTACATACAGAGTACATCCATAACCCAATCGGAATCGATAACACCAAGCCGAGACTCAGCTGGCTGCTTGAATCAACAGAGAGAGCACAGATGCAAACTGCCTATCAAATCATCGTCGCTTCAGAAGAGAGCCGTTTGGCTGGCAATGAAGGAGACATATGGGATTCTGGCAAAATCATGTCCAGCGATTCCAACAATGTGGAATACAAAGGAGAAGCTTTACAATCCGGAAAACGTTATTTCTGGAAAGTGAAGGTTTGGGATAACAATGATCACGCTTCAGCATGGAGTGAACCGGGCTCGTGGGAAATGGGATTGCTCGCGCCAGCTGATTGGCAAGCCAAGTGGATTGCCGCCTCCACACCTGCGACCGTGCCGTCAAGCTATTCCATCGAGCTGGATTTTACAATATTAAATGATGGGGCTGCCATTTTGTTTGGCGGACCTAATGCCTCCAATAATTTTTTCTGGCAGTTTAATGTAAAAGAAAAAGCATATGCCCAGTTTCGGCCACACACGAATGTCGGCGGTACGAAGCTTATGAAGGAAGTAGATATTTCACGGGTCATTCCGAATGACAAGCAATTGAATGTTGCTTATCATCTGAAAATTGAAGTGAATGGCAAAGAAATCAAAACCTATATCAACAATGAGTTAATCGACACGATGAAAAATGACAATATTTCGTTCGGTCCTATTGGATTCCGCCAGCATAAAGACGCAAGGACGAATGAGCGCGCCTTGTTCGACAATATCGTCATTAAGGATGAACACGGCAAGGAGTTGTTTCAAGCAAATTTTGATGATAAGGAAGCAGCAAGCTTTGAAGGGGGGCAATTAACGGAAGATGGAAAACTTCTCGTAGAGAACGGCACCTTTTATCAGAAAGTCGAGAGCAGAAGCTCACCTATGTTGAGGAAAGATTTTGATATAGCGAAGCCAGTGCGTAAAGCGACTGTTTACTCGACGGCGCTTGGACTTTATAAGCTCAGCCTAAATGGGACACGAGTAGGCAGCGATTACTTTAATCCAGGATGGACGGATTACAATAAGCGTTTGCAGTATCAGACCTATGATGTAACCGACATGCTCCTTGAAGGAGGAAATGCGGTTGGGGCAATGCTGGGTGACGGCTGGTACGCGGGAAATGTGGCACATGTTGGTCCAAATCAGTACGGAACAGAGCTGTCGTTTTTATTTCAATTAAAAATTGAATACGAGGATGGCACAAGTGAAACGGTAATGACTGATTCTTCTTGGCATTCAACGACTTCGGGACCCGTTCGCTACTCCGACATTCTGATGGGAGAGACATATGACGCTCGCAAAGAAATGGATAAGTGGAACCGTTCGAATTATGACGCTTCATCATGGAACGGTGTAAAAGAGGTCAGCCATTTCCGCGGGAAGCTGGTTGCACAGGTAGGCCCTACCGTCAAGGCGACGGAAGAATTGAAGCCGATCTCAGTGAAGCCAAGTGCCGGCACTTATATTTTTGACATGGGGCAGAACATGGTTGGCTGGGCAAGGTTAAAAGTCGAAGGCACTGCCGGAACGAAAGTGAAGCTGCGGTTTGCCGAGATGCTGAAGGATGATGGGACGCTTTACACGGAGAACTTGCGTACAGCTAAACAAACAGATGAATATGTCCTAAATGGAAGCGGGCTTGAGCAATATGAACCGCATTTCACATTCCACGGTTTCCGTTACGTAGAAGTGACCGGTTATCCGGGTGAACCTGCTTTAGATAGCATAACGGGGATTGTTGTTCACACCGATACACCGAAGACTGGGACATTTGAAACCTCAAATCCGATGGTCAATCAGCTTTACAGCAACATCACATGGGGACAACGAGGAAATTTTTTAAGCGTTCCAACAGACTGTCCGCAGCGTAATGAACGAATGGGCTGGACAGGAGACGCGCAGGTGTTCGTTCGAACAGCTACCTATAACATGGAAGTTCCAGGGTTTTATGAGAAGTATATGCGGGATGTTGTTGATGCGCAGGGGGCAAATGGAGCATTCCCAGACGTTGCGCCAAATGTTAGCGGGATGGGTAACGGAAGCAACGGCTGGGGAGATGCAGGCGTTATTATCCCATGGACGCTATATTTAGCCTATAACGACACTTCCGTTATCAAAGAGCATTATGATGCGATGGCGAAATGGATCGAGTTTCTCAAAATGAACAGCAACAAGCTCATTCGTCCGGCCGGTGGTTACGGGGACTGGTTGAGCGTGAATGAAACCACACCAACGGATGTGGTGAATACGGCCTATTTTGCATACAGCACGAATTTATTGTCCAAGATGGCAGCGATCATTGGGAAAACAGACGATGAGGAGAAATATAGTCAATTATTTAAAGATATTAAAGCTGCTTTTAACACCGCGTTTGTTGGTTTGGACGGACAAATCAAAGGCAATACGCAAGCAGGTTATGTGTTTGCACTTCACATGGATTTATTGGATGGAGATATCAAGAAGAAAGCTGCTGAGCATCTAGTTAACAATATTAAGAGTAAAAACTGGCATCTGTCAACCGGGTTTCTTGGTGTAGGTTATTTGCTGCCTGTACTTACAGAGGCGGGCTATACAGAGGTTGCTTATCGCTTGTTGATGAACGATACTTTCCCCTCTTGGGGATACAGCATCAAAAATGGGGCAACGACCATTTGGGAGAGATGGAATTCCTATACACAGGAGAATGGATTCGGTGACGCAGGAATGAACTCTTTTAACCATTATTCGCTTGGCTCCGTTGGAGAATGGATGTTCCGCTATGCGGCAGGAATCGAGGCAGATCCTGAGCAGCCCGGATTCAAACATATTATCATTCAGCCTACACCTGGTGGAGAGTTTAGCCATGTGAATGGAGAATACAAGTCTATTTATGGCTTGATCAAGAGCCGCTGGGAGCAGGAGGGCTCAGCCTTCAAGCTGAATGTGACGATTCCAGTTAATACAACAGCGACTGTATACATTCCAGCGGTAGATAAAGCATCCGTGAGCGAAAGCGGACAGCTTGCTGAAGAAGCCGTTGGTGTCAAGTTTTTGCGAATGGAAGGGGACAAAGCGGTCTATTCGGTCGGATCTGGAGCATACTCGTTCGCTAGTACGATGGCTGATTCCAACTTAAAGCTGGAAAGCATCAACTTAAGCAGCAAAGCATCGAAGCTGCAGCAAGGTGAACAAACTCAGCTTATATTAAGCGGAAGTATGGATAATGGCATGGAAGCCGACTTCACTAATGCAGAGATCAAGTATGAGAGCAGCAACACTAATGTGATCAAGGTTGCTGATAACGGAATCGCAGCTGCAGTTGGACCCGGCTCCGCAGAAATTACGGCAACTGTAAAATCAGGAGAAGTTGTGCTTACCTCCTCTATTCGGTTGATCGTAGTTACCGGGGCGAATCTGGCGTTAGGCAAAAAGGCAACCGCACGAGAAACGTTGGAGATTTCGCCAGAGTGGGGGGCAGCAGGGCTCACAGACGGCAATTTGGCGCGAAAATATTCATCTACAGGCTCTCCTTCGCAATCTCAGGAAAACAATCCGCTTTGGGTAGAGATTGATCTGGGTGCCAATCAAGATCTGAATAGTGTGGTGTTGTATCCAAGAACGGACTCCAGTACAAAAGATTCACGAACCGCTTCCTACCCTATCGATTTCCTTATTCAGGTTAAGCCTGATGGAGGAGATTATATAGAAGTAAAGAGGATGACTGGAGAGCCGAACCCGTTGATGCTGCCACAGCTTTATACGTTTGAAAACCAAACCGCTAGATATGTGAGGTTGTCGGTCAATAAGCTTGGGGATATGGCATCAGACGATATTTACTATAGGCTTCAATTAGCTGAGCTGGAGGTATATAACAATCAAGCTGGCTTGCCTGTTACTGGCATAAGCTTGGATCGTACTTCGCTCGAAATGAAGGATGGAGAAAGCATCGAAATTGCTGCGACAGTGCTTCCGGCAAATGCTGCAAATAAGCGGGTGCATTTTGAGTCGAATCACGAGAGCATTATCATCACGAATGTTCATTATGATGAAGCAAGTGATACTACCAAAGCAAATGTAACAGCAACCAATAAGGGAGCAGATCAAGTCAATGGCATCATAACTGCGACGACAGAAGAGGGCAGCAAGACGGCTGCGCTAAATGTTACGGTAACCGCAGCTTCCGCAGAACGAGATATGGCTGCTTTGTCAGGAAGTAACACTGTCATAGCAGGACAGGGAACGGAGTGGACGGTCGGTGCTGAAAATGTAGGCTCAAACTTCACGGCACTTGATGTTATTGTTCATTATGACCCGCAGAAATTCGAATTCCAGACGGTTGGGGAAAGTACTTACCTCTCGCTGGACCCATCGGTCATTCAATCGTTGAAGCCGAATTTCGAAGTGTTTGGAACGGCGGTTAAACCCGAGCTTGGCCAGATTCGGATCATCATGGTCACCTCAGGCCAGCAGCAAGCAGGTATTGACGGTGGCAATCTGTTCCGCCTCCACGCGAAGGTGAAACCGAGTTCGCCAGCAGGCAATACAACGGTATCGCTGTCTGATTTCCAAGTGTCGGATAGTGGCAAGGGAACAATGATGAATGTATCGCGAGCTGTACTCTCGATGGAAGTGCTCCTCGCTGACAAAACAGCGCTGAATACGGCAATCGAACAAGCGCAGGCGTTACATGATGCCGCAATGGAAGGCACGCAGCCGGGCCAGTATCCAACGGGTTCTAAGGCTACATTGTATGCAGCAATCAACAGTGCGATTGCAGTGAAGAATGATCCGAATGCGACTGTGGAGCAAGTCACCATAGCGCTTAACGGCTTGAATGGAGCAGTAAAAGTGTTTAATGATTCGGTGATTCCATCAGCTCCTGGTGACAGGACGGAGTTAAACCGATTGATTGCAGAAGCACAATTAAAACATGACAGGGCAATCGAAGGCACAAAGGTCGGCAAGTACGCTGCGGGATCAAAAGCGCTGCTGCTGGCAGCCATTAACACAGCCAAGAATACAGGAAGCAGCCAGTGGCAAATAGATGAGGCTGTAACGACACTAAACAAAGCTCTACAAGTTTTCAAAGCGAAGATTGTGACACTGATCGAGGGACAAACGAAGGTTACGATTCGAGATCTGTCGATCATAGCGAATTTCTATGGTGTCACCTCCAAAGATCCAAACTGGTCTGAAATTGAGAAAGCAGATGTGATCGGCGCAAATGTAATCGACATTCGTGTATTAGCTTCTATTGCGCAAATGATTCTTGAAGAGTGGAGCTTGGAATAGACATACGAATTTCGAATAGGAGGCAGGCACACTAACCTGCCTCATAATCTCTGCTATGAAAGGATTCATGCGATATGTCGAATGCAAAGAGAATGGCGATAGTATTCACAATTTTAATCAGTATGTTCAGTTTAATGCCTATTTCGGCAATGGCGGATAAGGCAGCTGCTTCTTTTGAACTAATGATTACTAGTCAAGAAGCCAAAACTGAAATATCAGTAGTAGGAAAAAACTTAACCGATGTATTTGCCTATGATATTTCGATGAAATACGATTCCACTCGATTGAAGTTTGTTGGAGCACATACGGCTTTGACAGGTTTTTCTGTCGATCCGATCGTAAAGAAGGGGACCATTC
>NZ_JBFRDK010000155.1:0-41129 GCF_052113545.1 Paenibacillus sp. TAF43_2 | reverse complement strand
AGCCTGTACCGAGCTGAACCTTAATCCGGTCATGGATTCCTCCATCGCCGTCTATACTTCTAAAGATAATGGCGTTACTTTCTCCGCCCCGGTCATTACATGTGAAGGCTTTGGCCAGCAAATATATAATGATAAACCCTTCATTCAACTCGATAACTCTAACGGAAGTCCTTATCTCGGTCTGGCACATGTTGGCTTTACACGATATTATGACAATTTCGCCACCTCAGGCACTTTTTATCAACGTTCTCTCGATCTAGGACAAACGTGGTCGATTCCCATTCTTTTGTCAAATCAAACGACAGGAACCGCCGTATTCGGCACGAATGTAGCAATAGGACCAACGGGACAGGTCTATGTAGCATGGGCGCAGTATGCACCAGGTAATCCTCAATTCCTCATTCGACGATCCGATGATGGAGGTGCGACCTTTAATCCGATTGTTGTAGTATCGAATATTTCCCTCGTCCCAAGTCCCCTTCCCGTACCCGGATTCGCTTTCCGCGTCTTGACCAGCGCCTTTCTTGCGGTAGATATTTCGGCCAATCTCGGCCAAGGAATACTATACGCCGTTTGGCAAGGTTATCAGACTGGTTTTTCGCACATCTACTTATCGAGGTCAACCGATCAAGGAAATACTTGGTCGACACCGATTCAAGTGGATGACAGCCCCACTGGTACGCAAAATTTTTATCCGAATATTGCGGTTTCTCGTAGTACGGGACTCATCCAAATTGTGTATTACACGAATCGCGTCGACTCCAGTATGCTTGATGTTTATGGCACAACTTCAGGAGATGCAGGCGCCACTTTTGCTGTTAATACCCGCCTATCAGACACTTCATTTGATCCTAACGCAGATCCGAGTTATGGGGAGCCTTGTACGTCTTTAGGCGACTATATTGATGTTGCATTCTCATACCCCGACAGACAGATTACGGTATGGACAGGAATGATCAACAACATACAAAATATTATTTCAAACCTATAACCTAAATAAGCTATTTGCATTAGCTGGAATCTTGGTACCCGGAGCAACGTTCATAATACCGGCAGGTCTGTCATCCACATGGAGGGGCGTAATATATGCCGCTCCATTATTATTTCTGCTGTCAAATTGGCTATAACCTAAGGTATGAATACATATTCCAATCCCTTTTTTATGCATATGATAAATCAAAACGTCATAGTGGGGAGTTGTGTTATGAAAGCTTTGGTTACAGGAGGTGCAGGTTTTATTGGTTCCCATCTTACAGATATGCTTATCGATAATGGTGATGAGGTACACATTATCGACAATCTTACAACTGGGTCAATAAAAAATGTAAATCCTGCAGCAACATTGCATATTGAAGATATAAACAGCGATTCATCTTCTCAAATCATTCAAACAGTTAAGCCGGATGTTGTGTTTCATATGGCAGCTCAGGTTGATGTTCAACGGTCGATAGCCGACCCTGCATTCGACGCTAACGTAAATATCGTTGGTACCGTGCGGCTTATTCATGCTTGCAAGCAAGCTGGCACAGGTAAAATCATTTTCTCCTCTACCTCGGCCGTATATGGTGTCTCAAAAAAAGAACGTGCATCGGAGGATGCATTACCTTCTCCGATTTCCTATTATGGTTTATCCAAACATGCAAGCGAGTGCTATATTCGATTGTTTCATGAATTGAACGGCATTAACTACACGATATTACGTTATAGCAACGTATACGGTCCTCGTCAAACTGCAAAAGGTGAAGGTGGCGTTATTGCCATATTTATGAGCAACCTGCATAAGGGGCTTCCGCTTTTTGTGCATGGCAGCGGCAATCAGAATCGCGATTTTATTTATGTGCAAGATGTTGTCGAGGCAAATATAGCTGCGAGCCGCCAAGGGAATCAAGAAACGATCAACATAAGTACAGCCTTGCCTACTTCGATTAATAAATTAGTGCATAGGTTAAATATGATTCACGGCTCAGCCATAGATGTTGCACATGGCCCAGAGCGGCCAGGTGATATTATGGACAGCTGTCTCGATAATTTGAAAGCTGAACAAATATTGGGTTGGCGGCCGAAAGTTAGCTTAATCGAAGGATTAACACAAACATATGAGTATTACCGTAAATAATTGGCTAAAGCGGCGATCGTTTCTCGGCATTCAGCCAAGAATCGATCGCCTCTTTTTTATTCATTTCATGGCAACAAGAACCGTTGTAAAACCATCATCACGGCCTATAATAAGCTCATACGTCTCATTATCTTGTGTACATACCTGTACAATACGAAAACCACAATCCGTCAACAAGCTAGACAATTCATTAGGTCGATAATGGCGATAATGGTGAGGATTCACACCTCCAAGAAAGTACGGGTTATTCAAATGTGGAATAACCTTTTCATTAGGCGCTGAGATAAGAAGAATGCCGTTTACGTTAAGAGAATCATAAAGCTTCAGAACAAATGATCGATCATCCTTCATATGCTCAACGGTTTCGAAGCAGGTAATGACATCGAACTTTTGGATAGGAAGTTCTTCCCGAAACGATCCAGACAAGTCGCTTTTCACATAGACAGTATTGTCGCAGTAGAAATGGTCAATCGCCCAATTTAATGCATGATCCGATCGATCCACCCCAACAGCAAGTATACAAGCTGAGTTTTTAGCCACGTAATGAGTGCCATACCCCGAGCCGCAAGCCGCATCCAATACAAAATCTCCACTGCGAATATAGTTCAATGCAAAATGATATCGATAATGATGATCCATCATAACATCATTAAAAGAAGTCGCATACATTCGTTCCATCTTCGTAATTTCGTCATCCATATCCTTTCCCCCAATAACCAAAAGAATCGAACCTGCTAGTCTATTTAATTACTCCGCTTGAGAGTATTGTTTCACTGCTATTAAAATCAAACTTTTGAACAGGTACATCTATCCGTGTCAGCAATTCGAAACTATGAATCTACTATAATGTATTATTCAATTGAACGAGAAAGGAGATACGCAAATGGCTCAATTGATTGATTTTGCTTCGCAAGAAGTTCTTATCGGCCAAATGTCGCTTCCTCTTAATTTACCAGTTGGTACAGAAGTTCTGCTCACTTCCATCTTTCTTAATATCGCCAATGCCAATGTGCAAGTAGAACTGACTGCTACGGTCGGCTGGGAAGCTCAACTATCTCTGCTGCCCCTTGTTCCTGAAGTCACCTTCCGTATCCGGCGTGGTGGATCCACCCCAGCTAGCACACTCATCTTTCAGACTACAGATTCTGTTTTTCTCGGAGCTGGCAATTTGATACCGATATTGACTTCAGACTTGACTACATCCTTTCAGCGTTCCAACACTCCTGATACTCCTGCAATTGCGGGAACTTATCAACAGTATTTTTTAACGGCACAACTGAGCGGCACGGGCGGGGCGACAATTAATGGACCCGTTACATTATTAGGAACAATTATCGGGTAAATAACGATTAAAAAGGAGTTGATAGTATGGCATTTTTGGTGGATTTTGCATCTCAAGAAGTGCAGCAAAACACACAGTCATTACCTTTATTGCTTGCTGCCGGTACCGAAACGTTATTAACATCCGTATTTCTTAATGTCACGAGCACAAGCAATAAATTAGTACTACAAGCTACGGTCGGTTGGCAAGCTGAATTACTTTTGCTTCCGATTGTACCCAAACTCACATTCCGCATCCGACGCGGGGGGTCTACGGTGGCATTCCCTGAGGTCTATCAAACAACAGATTCGGAATTTTTAGGCACAGGCGGGTTAACCACGAACATCATAACAACAACATTAAATCACGTAGAATCACCTGATCAAAGCCTTGTCGGCACGTTTCAACAATACTTTTTAACTGTACAAAGCAATGGGATAGGAACAATTACAGTTGTTGGTCCGGTTACGTTAATTGGTTCAACGATTGGCTTCTAAATATCAGGATTATTTATTATGCACATGGAAAGGAGTTGATAGCTATGGCTGTAATCATTAACGACTATCAGTATCAAGAAGTTCCGGCTGGAACGGGGTCTCTTCCCCTTACCATTTCTCCCGGTTCGGAGTTACTGCTCACTTCTATCTTTCTTCAAATTACGAGTATAAACAACCGGATCGAATTAAAAGCAACCATCGGCTGGGAGGCGCAATTGCTCATCCTGAATATCGTACCGAAACTGCTCTTTCGCATTCGACGCGGTGGAACGAGTGCCCCTGCGACGGTTGTCTTCCAAACGACTGATTCCGCATTTTTAGGAACCGCAAGTGAAGGTCCTTGGGTACCGCTCGATTTTACGACTTCGTTCCAACACACCGAGACGGCTATTCCTGCTATCGTTGGCACATTCCAGCAATATGCATTGACCGTTGAACATATCGGTCAAAACGTTGCTACGATTACCGGTCCAGTTCATCTGGACGGTACAGTCCTTCTATAAACCAATCGGCCGATACCCTTTCGTTTCGATATTAAGCAGCATGGCGAATTGATTTTCGGTGAGCTGAAAATCAATTCGCTATTTTTAAATATCTTCAAAAATGTTCTGTGATCCCGTTCGCGTGTCCATCCAGACAATGATTGATGAGCCAGTTGCTTTTACAATTAGGTCGTTATAATCACCTATCGACGGTGTCGGGGTTCCTATTGACGGATCCGCATTCGGATCGAAGGAGACGCTTGTCACGCGAAGGTTAGGCGCAAACGAAGAGCCGGCATTGTTTGACTCCGCTAAAAAAACATCCAATAATGAGCTGCTGACACGGTTCGTATAGTACATCACCTTCACCCCGCCATTATCACGCGATACCGTTAAATTGGGTAAAAAGCTTTGCGTTCCTGCCGGGCTATCATCTACTTGAATTGGCGTTGACCATGACATGCCTTTGTCAGTCGACCGAGAGAGGAATATGTGTGAAGAACCGGTGCGGTTGTCTTGCCAGACGGCATAGACGATGCCTTCTCCGTTAAATGGCGAGATATCGACGGCCAAGTAAGCAATTGTCAATACACGAAAACCAAAGGTTGGTACAGGGAGAGGGGTAGGGACTAGTGAGACTGTCGATATGGAAATAATAGGGCCGTACGTCACTCCCCCATCGTCTGATCTGCGCATAAGAAATTGCGGCGTACCAGGCCCATATTGCATCCACCCGGCATAAATTTCACCTGCAGGTCCAATGGCGACACTCGCGCCAAAATTCGATACATTTTGAACTTGATTTGTTAATAGAAAGGGTGTAGACCAAGTCAGCCCTTGATCGAGTGATCGAGTAATCATAGTTTCCGAGCTTTTAAAATTGTTGAAATAACGTGTAAACGCAATATATGCTTGACCCAGATACGGACTGCCATTCGACGTATCCATGCATATCAAAGGCTTATCGTTATATACAGCAGTACCAAATCCTCGATTTACAATAATTGGACTTGAAAAAGAGGCACCATTGTCTGTCGAGCGGTACACGATAATGGACGAGTCCTGTACCGGGTTCACATTTAAAGCTGTTGCAGCAACAAGAAACAGATTAGGATAACCGAATGCAGCTACAGCATCACCTGATGCCGCGAACCCGATTGGAGGAGCCATCAGCATCTGGGTGTATGAAGTCCCGCCATTGATGGATTGGTAGATCGTCGTCATGTTATTTCCCGATCGCAAATCATTCGTTGTCACGATGACTGTAGATTGATCCAGTGAATTCAGAGCGATGGAAGGTTCTTGTTGCGGGCCTGATGGAGTTATTTGTATATTTGCCATGAAATCTCTCCTTTCAATTCGTTATTTTTATTTTTCTTGATACAGAACGGAACCAACAATATGATCATCAACAATTGAAAAGGAATGAGGGATATGCATATTGTACGTTTCTCGCAGCGTAGCGCTTATCCACGCACCATGCCTTCCAGCATGCTTTGGAGGATGGCTTATTTTTCGCACACGCTTCTTATTTAAAAGCTCTTTATAGAGACGTGTGGTCAACTGCTCCATTGTTTTAAGGGACCAATGCTTCATTCCCCACTTGTAGCCGTTAGCAGCCAGCTTGCTGCGAAGCTTATGATCCTCAAGCAGTACATTCAAGCAATATGACAATTCGTCACTATTCCCTGCTTTTGCTACTAGACCCGTATGATAATGCTTCACCATTTCTGGAATGCCGCCAGCATTGGAAACAACGAGCGGCTTTTGAGCGATTTGCGCTTCCATGACCGTAAACGGATGATTATCATTCAAGCTTGCGAGCACGACGATATCAGATTGATTAATCAATGACGGGACGTCGTTTCTGCTGCCCGTAAATATAACGTGACTAACTAAGCCCAAGCGGTTTGCTTTCAACTCTAACTCTGACCGAAGGTTTCCGTCACCAATGAATAAGCATATCCAATCATTTCTTATTTGTTTGAGTTTATAAAGAGCATCTAGTAAACAGCTGTGCCCTTTCACTTTATCGAACCGCGCCGGACAAACGATGACATTCTCAGCATCAGGTATCATTAAGCTGGAGATTTCATTCATTCGTTGCAAATAAAGCTCAACGTTCATCCCATACGGGATAACCTCCATATGCTGGGAAGGTACCACATATCCAACGAGCGTATCATGAAGCCATTTGGTCGGAACAATAGCCAAATCGCTTGAGGTTGCTCCATAATATTCCCGAGCGCATGCATATTTCCAAATGGAATCGGACGGCATTTTTCCTTCGAGCGATATCGAGAAGTCCGTTGCAAGGCACCCATGGATTGTACTTATTAAAGGTATCTCTTCCGGTTTAATTTGCCATATTGCCCGGGAAGAAATAACATCCTGCGTATGAATCAAATCATATTTTCCTAGTCCAAAATAAGCTGCGGCAATCGCATAAGAGCAGAATTCAATTTCCTCTTCAACGATCCAAGGATCAATTTGCGATTGATAAGGAGCATAAATCGCTCTTATTTCTCCTTCGATGAGTTGCTTGAAGAGCCCTTTCTCTACCCGCTGGCCAGTATTAACCATATAATAGCTTTGCTCATCCGGATGCCTAGCGAACACATCCACCTCGTGGCCCAGTTGCTCCAAGCTCGTTTTTAAATCTTGAATATAGACCCAAACTCCTCCGACATGCGGGAGCAACCAGTACGTAGCAAGCAGTATTTTCAATTTACACCACCTCGCTTAACTTGAAGTGCCTTTGCGTACAGCCGCACAGTCCGATCGCTCATCGTATCCAAAGACCACTCTTTCAGTCCATAAGATCTGGCTTTATTGGCCAGTCGTTTCCCAAGAGAATGATCATTGAATAATTCGGAAATTTGTCTGCATAACAAATCCGCTCTTCCAGCTGGAACTAATAAACCGTTCTTTCCATGAGATATCATTTCCGGAATTCCTCCTACTGCTGAAGCAATGATCGGTTTTCCGGCTACTTGGGATTCCATGACTGTAAAAGGCAAATTATCATGAATACTTGGCACTACAACATAATCCGCTTCCTTTAGCAGAGCCGACATATCGTTCCGATGCCCAAGAAACTGGACATGCTGCTGAAGATTATACTGGATCTTCGCTTGTTCAAGGCTTTCGCGCAGAGGTCCGTCTCCGATCAACCAACAAACCCAATCCGAACGCTCCTGTAGAAGCAATGAAAGTGCATGCAATAAAACGTCATGGCCCTTCACCTGATCTAAGCGTGCCGGACAGGCCAGAAGCTTCACCCTGTCCGGTTTAGAGACAGTCATTCCATTTGTGGATTTACGCAAAAAAGATAACGTATCGAATCCGTATGGGATGACATCCATTTGTTTATCATGCATACTCCTCGACTCATATTGTTGCTTAAGCCATTTTGAAGGGAAAATATTCCAATCCGCTACCATGCTTCCATAATAATCAAGTGCATTGCCCCATTGCTCTGCCTTAGTATCGTCAGAAATAATACCTTGATGTTTCCACTCAACCGCCAATTTCCCGTGAAGGGTTACAATGAGGGGAGTACTACGCGGTTTTATTTCAGATACACCGATTGCAGAGATGACATCTTGCGCATGAATTAGATCATAATCTTTTAATGAAAACTCGGATAATGCTTGCCTGAAAGCGATTCGCTCACCTTCCATTGCTGCCAGCCATGAATTGTAGTTCAGTGATTTCTCATTGAACCGAATTCCGATTTGCTGCATGATTGGAGCCAAAACCGCTTGCTTATCAATTGACTTAACTTTATCTACAATGTGGTAATTGAGTCCAGTTTCATTATGCGAGAGGATATCGACCTCATATCCCCTTGCTTCGAGTCCTTTCCTGAGTGCCAATACATAAGTGGATACTCCGCCTGTATAGGGTACACACCAATAGGATACAAGTGCAATTTTCATCCGTCACTCCTCTTTCGACCAAATGGAATTGTACTCACATATGATTTCGATACCAGTCTATTGTTTTCAAAAGACCTTCTTCCAGCTTCATGGAAGGTTTGTAGCTGAGCAAAGTTTGTGAGCGTGTCAAATCCGGTTCTCTTGCCGGTATATCCTCATAACCCGATCCATATGCTTCATCATACGTTTTGGACACAATCGAAGATGTCGAATCGCTAAGCTTAACAATGAGTGTTGCAAGCTCACCAATCGTAATAGAGCGGTTCGTACCGATATTGAATGCAAGTCCGTTAGCTTCCGGCTTGAGTGCTGCTAAAGTCCCAGAGATCGTATCCTCTACATAAGTGAAACAACGTTTTTGAAACCCATCTCCATAAACCTCAAGTAGCTCTCCCTTCAAGGCTGCCTTAATGAATTGTGCTACAACACCGCCATATTGCGAATTTGTTTGCCTAGGTCCGTATGCGTTGAAATACCGAAGCACGGTAACTGGCAGTCCCTTTTGGGCATAAGCAAAGCACATATGCTCATCCAGCGACTTCGCCGTTGCATAGCACCAACGATGAACAGATGGGGCACCATAGATACGTCCGGACATTTCGTGAAAAGGCAGCTCCTCATTTTTTCCRTATATTTCGGATGTTGAAGCAAAAATGACTTTGACATGGCGCGGATATGCTAATTCAAGTACATTGCGTGTACCGTCAATGTTGCCTTCTATAACTTTAATGGGATCATCTACCGTATTTTTAACGCCTAGAACAGCCGCTAAGTGGTAAACAACATCAGCTTTGGCAATCAATTTCTTCATCACCACTCGATCCATTACTGAGCCTTGGATAAGTGTGTGACGTTTATGATTTTGGAGATGGGATAAAAATTCCGGCCGCCCATTCGAGAAATCATCTATTGTCCAAACGGTGTGGCCTTCCTCCAGCAAACGCTCAACTAAATGTGAGCCGATAAAACCTGCGCCACCAGTTACTACTATTTTCATTGAAATCCCCCCCTTTTAAAGTAAGATGACGTTTTTACGGTCTGCGACTTTGCTTGTAGCATTGCGTGTATCTATAACAACAGGTGTGTGTTTCACAAATAGCTCGTAAGGAATATTCGAATGATCCGTTAAAATTAACGTACAATCAATATTTCTCATATTTCGTGCCGTAAGCGGGACTGCATGAAGCACCGTTTCGCCAATTTTCAGTTCATTTACATACGGGTCAAAATAATCTACCTTAACTCCGGATTCTAGCAGCTGCTCTATAATGTGCAGCGCGATGGACTCTCGCATATCATTTACATCTTTCTTATACGTAACCCCGATGACAAGCACATTGCATTCGTTTAGCTCTTTAGGACGCAATGTCTTTGCAACCCGTTCTACTATTAAACTAGGCATATCCTCATTTACCTGACGGCAAAGCTCAATAAAAGGCAGATCAATATGGTGTTCCCTCGACTTCCACAACAAGTATAATGGGTCAACCGGTATACAATGTCCGCCAACGCCAGGACCTGGATAATATTTCGTAAAACCATATGGCTTTGTACCTGCTGCCTCGATTACTTCCCATAGGCTTATATCCAGCTCCTCGCATATCTTCAACAGACTGTTCATAAAGGAGATATTCAAATAACGCTGACTGTTCTCGAGCAGCTTCGTCATTTCGGCAACGCGCGGTGAAGACACAACGACCATGCGTTTAAACACTGCTTCATATACTTCCTTGGCATACGATGTGCATGATGGCGTTACGCCTCCGACAACTTTGGGGATATGCTCCAATTCCCATTTCGAACCGGGATCAATTCGTTCTGGTGAATATGCGAGCGAAATTTCTCTGCCTACTAGGAGACCAGTGGATTCTAAAATCGGCTTAAGCAGCTCCTCACAAGTTCCCGGGTACGTAGAACTTTCCAATACAATGAGTTGACCTCTTCGCAAATGTGGAAGCAAATTTTGTGCAGCTCCAATCACATATTTCAAATCAGGTTGATCATGATCATCTAGCGGCGTAGGCACACAAATGATTATGACATCGACTTTCTCGATGACATTGAAGGTAGTCCCAACATGAAAACTATTTTTACTGAAAAGATTTCGAATCTCGTTTTTCTTATAGTCAGACAAATAGGATTGACGCTTGTTTAACATATTGATTTTTCGTTCATCAGTATCAATGCCATAAACCGTATTTCCTTTCTCAAGAAACAACTCAGCCAATGGCAATCCAACGTACCCTAGCCCAATAATACCAATTTTATAATTAGAAGCATGCTCTTTCACTCTCTCAACTCCTTTGACTAATCTTCTAGCATCATACGAAAATTAATCAAAATCGCATTAGATAAAAGTCTATATTTTACAGAAATAGTAGAATGTCACGAAGTTTATAAGATTTTGAGGATATTGAATTATACCGATTGGATGCAATTATTGATTGACAATCGCCTGTAATGATACGAGAGAAAAATAGGTGGATGTGCGTTAACATTATTGTAATAGACTCATATGATAGTGGAATGACAGACAAATTGACCGGAGGGGAACAAATGCGAATACTAATCGCCTGCAGCTGGTCTCTACCTCATGCAGGTGGCGTAAATACGTATGTCAATCAGTTGTCAAAAGGATTACAGCTCGCAGGGCATCACGTAGATATATTCTCCCCGACGCCGGATGGACAGGGATTCCATGTCCCAGGAAAAAGCTTATTCATTGAAAAAAGCAAACTAACATCTCTTATTGCCGATCAGACTAGTCTCTATATGAATCACTATTTGCCCGGAACTGATCCATGGATAACTAGCACCGAAATTGAGCGGTATTGTATTGAAGCAGCTGCCTTGTACTTCGACTTATCCGATTATGACATTATCCATGCACAGGACATTGTTAGCGCACATGCGTTGTCACGTGTTAAATCTCCTAAAACTCCTTTAGTAACGACAATTCATGGCTGTCTCACCAAAGAGTGGTTTGTTAAGTTGAAAGAATTGGGGTTACTGGAACAAGACACGAATACCCCGCTTTGGCACTATTCGGCCATACGTGAAAATTTGGGTGCAACCGTCAGTGATGTAACAATCTCGCCCTCGCAGTGGTTAAAAGATGTTTTAGTAAATGAATTTTCTGTTCCAGAACATAGTATTACAGTCAGCCATTATGGTTTTGACATTGACGAGTTTCTTCAAAACATGAATCGAGAATCAAATGTTACAAGACCTGCTGAAAAGAAAGTATTTATGTGCCCTGCACGCTTTGATGTTGTGAAAGGTCAAATCCATCTCATCTATGCACTAGCCAAACTAAAAGAAGAACGTACGGATTGGATTTGTTGGTTCGTAGGAGATGGTTTTCTTCGTGAAGAAATAACGCAAACTGCCAATAATCTCGGTCTTACTGATCACGTTATCTTTATGGGAAACCGCGAGGATGTTCCTGAATTGCTTCGACAAGCTGATTTTGTCGTCCTGCCCAGCATGCAGGATAACCAGCCATTTGCCATTATCGAAGCACAAATTGCAGGCAAGCCAGTCATCACCTCAGACGCTGGAGGTATTCCAGAAATGGTAACCCACTCATCGACTGGACTTGTATTTCATGCTGGAGATAGAGATCAGCTGTTTCATTGCTTAAGATCAGCCTTAGATGAAGATGATTCAACATCACTGATTGAGCTGGCAAATCATGCAAAGAGATGGGGAGAGGAACATTGGTCATTGCATGCGATGACTGAACGTGTCGTCGATTTGTATAATCTCGCGAAAAGCAAGCATCCAGAAATCGATAACGGAATTAGTTTGCAACCTTTACAACCTACACAAATTATACAACCTATACAACCTGTTCAACGGAAGAAAAAGAAAGGAAGAAGTAAATGGCGCATCTTACGAAGAAGAAGATATCTAATCGCATTAAAAATAAGAAAACGAAAAAACAGAAAAAGAAGACTCGCAAAAAGAAGATAATTAAACGAGTGCTTAAAAAAGCACGTCGAAAATCAATACTTTTTAACCTGAGAACACCAGAATTGCTAACTGCTCATAATTTACAGCAGATGATCGATTCCAAATTCTCATCAGCCCATGATATTGAACAAAAAAACATCTGGTATCGTATTCTTCAATTAATGCCTATTGGATACACAATTCCCGATATGAGCATTGTGCAACCGCTTATGAATAAGCGTATAAATTAAGATTCTAAATATAAGTAATTTCTTATTAGAATTAAGAATAGTTGCTGATAGATCGTATGAGCAGGCTGTCCTTTAGCTTAATAGAAACAAGGAGCAGCTACCGTAGTAGCTGCTCCTTGCTCTATTTAACCCGTGTAGTTTGGCAACCATTCCGTACAAGTATCTGCACGTAATTGCAGCTCATTATACAGCAACCCGGCATGGTAACCGTCGCAAATATTTATTTCCGAACGAAAAACTCTCCTGTTAGCGGAACGTCGCCCGAGTTTGGTCCGACCATTACCTCAAATTTACCCGGTTCCACAACCCAATCATGGCTTCTAGTAAGTGTACGGAGTTGTCTGTATCCCAGTGTAAGCGTGATGCGCTTTGTTTCGCCTATTTCAAGATGAATTCGCTTAAACCCTGCAAGCTCCTTGACTGGTCTGACCGTACTGCTGAATTCATCCCTAATATAAAGCTGAGCAACTTCCTCACCTGCGACATTTCCCGTATTAGTTACGTTAAACGATACATCAACTGTTCCATCCGGAGCAATTTTCCTTGCTGAAATGTCAAGATCCGAATACGCAAATGTTGTGTAGCTCAGACCAAACCCGAATGGGTACAGTGGGAGCCAGTCCATTTCAACATATTTATGTCCATAGAATGGTGTGCGGTTATAGTATACAGGTAGCTGACCAACCGATCTTGGGAAAGACATCGGAATACGACCAGCAGGATTGACATCTCCGAAAATAACTTCTGCAATAGCATTTCCGCCCTGCTCTCCAACAAACCATGCCTCTATAATCGCGTGCAGATGCTCTGCCTCCCATGTGATCGACATCGGACGTCCGTTTTGGAGGACAAGAACAACAGGCGTTCCTGTTTCATAAATTCTCTTGACGAGTTCAAGTTGTCTGCCCGGAAGATTAAGGTCCGCTCTGTCCAGGTTCTCTCCACTAGTCTGATCGTTGTCACCCACCGCTACAATAGCAACATCCGCCTCTTGTGCTGCTTTAACCGCAGCGTCCATATAATCGTTGCCGAGGCTGTAACCGAGGATTACCCTTACCCCACGTGAATCATTGAGATACTCAACCTTAACATCGTACTCTTCGCCTTCGACAAATTTGAACGCAACCATCTGATTGGAGTCAAGGTCGCCCCAACCGTCAACAAGCAGCGTGCCGTCGATCCACAATCGCATGCTGTCCATGCTGCTGAGTCCAATGTAACCATCCACAGTATCGCACGGTTTAATTTTGCCTGTCCAACGAACGGTGAAGTTATCTGCGTTTACACCGTCAGCAGGTTTTGTGTAAATCCAGTTGAAGTTTATCTGTTTGTCATTTCGCACACAAACAGGATCTCCCTCAAAAGAAAGAGAATTGTAGTACTCACCTACAAGTCCGTCGTTGCCATCATTGTCCTTGAGCCATTTGCCCGGTATAGTCATTAAGTCGGACTCCAGAATTTCGCAGCCCTTGGCGTAGATAACTTCGGTCTTTTCCGAAACAATGTTTTGGATGCCTTTCAAAAGCGTAACCGCATGCTCAGGCACAACTGGGCTGCTGTAATCTCCGTAACGGGGAACATCCGCGCTTGGTCCAATCACTGCAATCTTGCCAATGTCTCTTTTGAGAGGAAGCGTATTTTTGCTGTTTTTCAACAGGCAGATCGACTTTCTTGCAACTTCGAGAGCCGTCTGTACGTGCTCCTCACTGTGCACAACTTTCGAAGAAAGTTCGATATCTGTATATGGATTTTCAAAGATTCCAACTGTAAATTTAACTGTAAGTACACGTCCAGCAGCTGTGTCTACTACTTTCTCGTCCACCTCACCTGATTTTACAAGGTCAATAATGCTGTCCTGGTATATATCATGCGGGAAGTCGTAAAGCTGCATGTCAACGCCGGCTTCAAGACCCATTTTGATAGCTTCCCGATTGTTTTCAGCAACAAAGTGCATGGTATGCAGCATGGAGACAGCCGTCATATCCGCTCGTACGAAGCCCTTCATGCCCCACTTATCGCGAAGTACACCAGTAAGCAGCGAATGGTCGCTAGCTACAGGAGTTCCGTCAATAGAGTTATAGGAACACATTGTGTTCATTGCACCCGCTTGAAAAGCAGCCTCAAATACAGGCAGACAGTAAAATGCATTATCATGATGCCCCATCATGGCCGGAGCACAATTGTGTCCTCCCCTAGGAGCACCGTATCCTGTAAAGTGTTTGGGTTCCGACACTACGGCATCGGGTCTTGTAAGATCATCCGTTTGAAGCCCTCTTACCATGTTCTCCGCGAACATAGACCCTAGATAAGGATCCTCTCCGTATCCTTCTTCCACTCGTCCCCATCGGATTTCCCTAGCTAGATCGAGAACAGGTGCCCAAACCTCATGTATACCGCATCCGATTCCAATTCCAGCAGATACCATTTCCATCTTTTCGTAGTTAAGCAAATCTGCATTTAAGCCTTCTACTGAATCTGAAATTTCATTTCCAGAATAAATATCAAGCTGTCTTACCTTTTCTTCAAGTGACATTCTCGATATAAGGTCCGCAACTCTTTCTTCAATAGGCAAGCTTGCATTCATATAAGGGTAATGTTGTAAGTCTTTTCTTGTGCTCATTGTTTTCTCCTTTTAGCTCTCTGAGTGCTTGATTCTTTCATTTGTTGGCTAAAGTATCTGTCAAACTTCAAATGAACAAGATCACAAGCCTGAATCGCTATATTGCCCAGCCTGGAATAAGATCATAGCTGTATACCGAATTTCATAATTAAGGTTTTATTCGTTGTCCTGAAGTTGAAACAAATTCTCCAGACTCTAAACTATAAGTCTATTAGTAAAAGCATATTCTTAGATGATAAACTCCCAAACCATATTAGTATTTGAACTAACAAGACTTAATTTTGCACTATGTGGACATGAATGGATAATCGGAGATACAGAAGCAATAGCGAACCATTAGAGTTTCGAAAATCGGCGTACTCAGAAAAAACAACCGTTCCCCTATTATGTATAGGAAAACGGTCGCCGCTTATTTTACTACTTCTTCCCCTTCTCCCCATGTCGTCACTCGGACGCTAACTAGAGGCYTCGGAGCGCCTTCGAACTTGCAACTAAAAGATAGCGGTTGTCCACCTGTCCTTACGATTGGCGCATCGGCGGAAGCATGAACGGTTTTCAGCAGATTCCAGTTCTAATCATAAATTTTACCGATTCTGTCACCTTCACAAACGAGATATTGGTTCACGAAAACTTCTGTATCAAACGTCTTGTATACACCGTTCTTATAAAATGTTGGACGTTTAATCGAGGCGTCATCGTTACCATATGAAGGAATGAAGCGCAGTGTAAATTTTAGCGGTTTATCCGCATATCGGTTGAAATGCGTCCAATCTGCTCCCCCTGGCTGGCCTGGCTGCAGCTCCGCCGGGATGCATACGAGCGGTTTTGAGATATGAACAGGGTATAAATTCCACTTTCCTTCACCTGAAGCTTCCAAATGCCAGTCGCTTTTAAGGTCCTTCAACCGTTCCCGTTGTTCGGATGTGAAGGCGCCGGCTTGTCTTGCTGTCTCCCACTCGCGCACGGATGTAAATACCGACTCGATGTTACCGTTTCGCCCAAGCACCTGCATATCGGCAACTAAAGCAAAACCAGCGTTAAAAACACCAGAGTTAGCCATATAGCCATTTGCAAAAACTAACGCTGCTTCACAGTTTTGCCAATCAGCTAGTTCTTCTTCTAGACAACCATAAGGTAATCGGTTGCCTGTCACATGGCGTGATGCACCTGAACTAGCTCCTTCAGTAAGCAAGGTCTCACGCATCGCTTCAAGTATGGCCGGATGCTGGGCAAGACCAAGGTAGTCATTAGAGGACAAATAGAGCAATGTTCGTTCTCCGCGCATCGTATAACCAGGTGATCCGAATACAGAGCTAGTTATACGCAAAGAACGCTCCCTCGAAGCATCAGCCAATAATTCTAGTTCTTCTTCCATCCATTTCATAGTCGGCACCGCATTAAAGGGCATTTAATTCAATCTCAAAGCCCAAATCCTCAATAATTTGATGATCAGCTGATATGTCTTGGCCTGCTGTCGTTAAATAATCCCCTACAAAGAGTGAATTCGCGGCGTACAAAGATAAAGGCTGCAGTGTACGAAGGTTGACCTCTCGGCCGCCTGCCGCGCGGATTTCTTTAGAAGGGCATATGAAACGGAACAGTGCTAGTACCTTCAACGCTTTCATCGATGGCGTGCGACCTGCGTGTTCTAGCGGTGTTCCTGGTATAGCATTCAGAAAATTGATCGGAATTGAATCCGCATCTAGTTCGCGCAGCGCATAAGCCATTTCGACAATTTCCTGATTTGTCTCACCCATGCCAATAATGACGCCAGAGCAAGGAGACATGCCGTATGTCTTTACTTTTTCCACCGTTTCAATGCGTTGATCATAAGTATGGGTCGTCGTGATGGAAGGGTAGTTGGCTTTACTGGTGTTCAAGTTGTGGTTGTATCGATGTACACCTGCTTCAGCAAGTCGCCTAGCTTGATCATCCCCTAGAATACCCAAACATGCGCAAATTTTTAGAGGCATCGTTTGACGAATTTCTTTTACTGCAGCCACCACTTGGTCTAGCTCCCTGTTTGTTGGGCCTTTCCCGGACGCAACAATACAATAGGTTCCAGCTTTACGCGCCATCGCTTCACGTGCACCTGAAAGCAATGTGTCTTTATCAAGCAGGGAGTATTTTTTAACTGGAGCCGTCGAAACGATCGATTGCGAGCAATAGCCGCAATCCTCTGGGCAAAGACCGCTTTTGGCGTTGATGATCATATTCAGCTTCACTTTTTTACCGTAAAAATGTTTTCTCACCGTAAACGCTGCTTGCATGAGCAGCAGCAGCTCGTCATCGGCAGCTTCAAGCACAGCGAGCCCCTCTTCTAACGTTAAGCATTCTCCATGCAATGCTTTTCGGGCAAGCGATTGCCAATCCATCTCTACTTTAATTGTTTTCATCTCTATCATCCTCCCATGGGTTTAACTGCAAGTGCCTCTCTAATAGGCGCGAATTGTATCGATTTTTTGTAAGGTATGTATTAGCATCTGTGCAGTCTCTTCGGTATGCAAACGAGGAAACCGACCGAGAACTTTAAGGCCGCTGAATTGTTCAATTAGTTGTGCATTAGTAGCAACACTCGGATCGTCATCTGTTTCCGCTAATTCACCATCGTTCAGTATGACGCCAACAATAGGCACCCCCCGATGTTGAAGGAATGAAGCGTTCAGAAGTGTGTGATTAATTGTCCCGAGGGTGGAACGGGCTACTATTAGAGCAGGAATTCGGAGTTCCGCAATGAGATCCCCCATGAGTTTGCCATCGGTCAGTGGCACGGCAACGCCGCCAGCACCTTCAATGAGCAGTGCCTCGTATTGTTTTGTAAGCGGAAAACCAGCGGCAATTAGCTCTTTAATCGTAAGCATCTTACCTGCCTGCTTAGCTGCGAGCATTGGCGCAATTGGAGCTTCGAATGTAAATGGCGCAACTGCTTCAGGCCGTTCGTTGATGCCCGTGCTTTTTATCAGCCGCTCAGCATCAGTATGTCCGCTGCCAATATGAGCACCGGTTTGAATCGGCTTCCAGACACCAGCATTCATTCCTTCAGCACGGAGCATAGCGGTAATGGCTGCCGTTATAAGCGTCTTCCCGACGGCTGTATCTGTACCTGACACAAATAATCCGCGTATCGAATCATCGTTAAAAATGTTCAAAGTACTCACACCCCTTCGGTGACGTGAAGTATCGATTTCATCAAAATATTTGTCATGGCATCCAATTCAGCAACATTGCTCGAGAGTGGGGGAATAAAGACGATCACATTGCCAAGCGGCCTTGTTAGCATTCCGAGCTCTCTCGCCCGCAAGGTTGTGCGAACTCCAATTCGATCTGCCCAGTCATACGGGTCTCGTGGAACCTTGTCGCGAACGAGCTCTATTCCAATCATTAGTCCCTTTTGCCGGATTTCACCGACATGCTGGCAATTCTGCAAGCTTTTGCTGGACAAATGACGCCTTTGCTCTAACTCCTTCGATCATATTGCGCTCTTCAAACAGCTTTAAGCTTGCCAAAGCAACGGCACAGCCAAGCGGGTTGCCGGTATAGGAATGACCTTAACGTCTCATCCATTGCCTGCGTCTCACCGCCTGCATGATGATAAGCATAGGGATATGGAATGGTATAAGAAGAAAATAACATGGGGCGAAAAGTGTCATGATACAGAGGAATGGCACCGACGCTCACCGCGCCAAATGTATCTCCATGGTACGCTTGGTTCATCGTTACAAACTTCGTCTTACCTCGTATCCTCTTTTTATGCCATTATTGAAACGCCATTTTGATCGCGATCTCGACACCGGTTGCTCCTGAATCGGAGTAAAACACTTTKTTTAGTCCTTCCGGTGTAATTTCCACCAATTTTTCTGCAAGCTCAATTGCAGGAACATTAGCCAATGATCACCATCCATTATTTTTAATTGTTAACCTTAAATTTAGAAATTTGGTTAACAAACGGATTTTGCTATTCTAGCAGACCTGCACTCCCCTGTAAAGAGAATTCAAAATGAAAGATTAAAGATTAACTCCGTAAGGAATCAACCGAAAGCCTCATGAATAATAACAAAATATAGAATTATACTTTTGTTCAGCTACTCCAAAAAACACTAAAATAGAAACAACAAAAACCCTTCTGCTCGGATCACAAAAGGGTCGATCTTTTAAATTATGAAATATGATTTATTGTTTTTTTAGCTTGCACATGTGTATGAATAATAAATATTTTCAAGCCCTGTTATAGTTGTCGAACAGACATTTTCCCTCGATCATATGCAAGGATGATCATCGTCGCACTTAAGCCAGCACAGATCATATACATCATAGAATAAGAGGTGAAATCAGATATTGGCCCCATAATAACGCCGCCCAGAGAAATTCCTAAATCAGCCATAGCAATAAAAAGTCCGATTAACATATTGCGGCTCTTCTGCGGCAAAACAAATGTTAAATAGGTTGTTAACGTAGGATAGATGAGAGCCTGAGCCGTTCCCATTAAAATGGAACCCGCATAGAAAAAAACAGCTCCTCCCGTTACAGAAAAGCTCACGCATTGCGCCGCCAATGTCAAAAGGAGCATATTCCCCATCATAAACGATGAATGCCATTTTCCGTCCGATGGAATCTTTTTTCTTAAAGCAAAACGGGCCAAAACAACGGTACCCGCTTGAAGCATTAGATAGATTCCTGCATTGCCGTTTTTTAATTCCGAAGCGTATAAAGGAATAAAGGTGGTAAAGGCTCCAAATACCATTGAAGCTACTAACATCAACATGCTGCACTTAAACAAAAATGGATTAGTTACTAACTGACCGAAGGATTTAAACATACTTTCTGACTGCCCTGTCTGATTTGCAGCA
Organism: Paenibacillus sp. TAF43_2; assembly: GCF_052113545.1. NCBI lineage: Bacteria > Bacillati > Bacillota > Bacilli > Caryophanales > Paenibacillaceae > Paenibacillus > Paenibacillus sp. TAF43_2. The sequence goes on along the minus strand of NZ_JBFRDK010000155.1, from coordinate 21,100 downwards.
GTCTGATCGCTTCCTTGATCCATTTTGGTGCCATAGCCGAACACCCCCGTAAAGATCGCAATCGCAATCATGACCATCGTAAAATAACTCATATCCCCCGTTTGCCAAATGCCCAAAGCCAGAACAGGGCCAAGGATACCCGGCATATACGTAAATAAAGAATAAAGTGAAATGCCTTGGGAGCGATCCTTCTCTGGCAGTGAATCAATGATGCCGATCTGCAATGCCATTGAGAAAAAAGCAGTTGAAACTCCTTGTAAAATACGGGCAATTAAATAACCCTCTAAACCCGTAATCGTATAGAGGATTAGAGCAAAACCATTGACGATAAGAATAATGCGCAGCACTTTTATCGGTCCGTGCATTTGAATAATTCGGCCTGCCCACGGTCGAAAAAACATGGTAGTGAACAAATACGCCCCCATGATTAAACCGATCGTTGTGTTGCTGGCTCCGAGTGACTCTCCACGCAAAGGTATAATGACATTTAATATGGAATTGCCGCTGAAATAAAGAAGAGCCAGCATATACAATCGTATAAAAGGCCAAGATAATGCTCCACTCACAACTTCCCTTCCTCCTAACTTCTGCATGCAAATATCCTATTCTCCAAAACTCATTCAGCTAAAAAGTGATAAGCATCTGCAGCAATTTTTTCGCATATTCCGACTTGACGTCTTTTAATTGTTCGATTCTCACTATTTCTTCAATTTGACCATCTCTAAAAATAAGGACTCTATCGCAAATGTAGGCTGCAGCCTGTATATCATGTGTGATAAATACATAACTCATGTTGTACATTTTTTTTAAATCTTTTAATAAATCAAGCACTTGGGTTTGAACAGATACGTCTAATGAGCTGATTGCTTCATCTAACACAATGCATTTTGGTTCTGTGGAGATGGCTCTTGCAATACATACCCTCTGTACCTCTCCGCCCGATAGTTCATGTGGATATTTATTTCTATAGGATGGATGTAATCCAACTTGATTTAACAGCGTATCAACCATACTATGTTTTTTTTTATACCTTTTTATTGGCTCCATAATGGCTTCTTCGACCGTAAAAAAAGGGTTAATGGACGACTTATAGTCTTGAAATACCGCGCTAATTTTGCCCAAGCGCACTTTTCTATCCCCTACACTCTTGCCATCAAATAAAACACTGCCTCGGTCAGGCTTTTCAATGCCTAATAACAAACGCCCTAAGGTTGATTTTCCGCTGCCGCTCTCTCCAATAATACCGAGACATTCACCCGCTCCACATTCAAAACTAATATCATTCAACACTTTTTGTTTCTTTTTCGAAAAAAATCCGCCTTTTTCATACGATTTATCCACATGATCAATTTTCAGCATGGATCAACCCTCCCCCATGATCAGCTTAAAGTGATTACTCAACGCCATTCTAGTAGACAACAAATATTTTGTATATTCATGCACTGGTTCTGAAAAAACAGCTCGGATGCTCCCTTGTTCGACAATCTCTCCATCCTTCATAACCAAAACGTCATCAGCCATTTTTTTTACAACGCCGAGGTCATGAGAAATAAAGATCATCGAGCAGCCCATTCGCTCACGCAATTGCATAAATTGTTCAATCACTTCAAATTGTGAAATGGTATCCAGACCCGTTGTTGGCTCGTCTGCGATAATAATGTCGGGCTCCAGTACTATTGCGAGCGCAATCATAACTCGCTGCAGCATGCCCCCCGATAGCTGATGCGGATACTTATTCATCATTTCGATCGGATTGTTCAACATCACGCTTGCCATAGCTTTTTTCATTTTTTCTACAATTTCGTTCGTACTCCAGCCGAAATGTTCATAAAGGGTTTCCTTCAAATGAATGCCGATTACACATGAAGGGTCAAATGCACTCATCCCGTTTTGCATAATCATACATAGCTGCTTTCCCCTTTTTTTCCTCATTTCATGTTCAGAAAGATGATTTAGATGTTCACCTTTAAATACGATTTCGCCGGATTGGCGCAGCCAGGCTTTATTCAACCCCATAATCGACCTGCTGGTGACAGACTTGCCGCTCCCGCTTTCCCCTACTATAGCAAGGCAGCTGCCTTGCTTTAACTCGAATGAGCTGTTATGAATGATCACATGATTCGTTTTCATATCCCATACTTTTAAGTTTTTCACCGCTAATACATTCATGGCTTTAATCTGCCACCTCTTTTTCGCGGAATCTTTTTTTGGTCACGATTCGTTTCTCTTGAAGCAAAGAATTAGAGCTCATTAACTGAGGATCGAGTGCAATCTGAAGGGCATCCGACAAGAAATTAAATGCCGAAACGATAATAATAATAGCTATGCCTGGGGCTAACATGAGCTCAGGTCTTGTAAACATAACTTCCCGCGCTTCATTCAGCATCATTCCCCATTCCGCGTCGGGCGCTTGAATGCCTAATCCTAGAAACGAAAACCCTGATATTTGCAAAATCATCGAACCGATCGCGCTGCTAGAGATGACTGTTATGTCCGCAAATGTAACCGGAATCATGTGCTTATAAATAATTTTTACATTGCTGATGCCAGATGCTTTAGAAAATTTGACATAATTAAGTTCGGAATACTGCATCACAGACGTTCTGATTACCCGAGCAAACCATGCCCATTTCATAACAACAAACGCTATCAAAATGTTTTCAAGACCTACGCCTAGAATGCCGACTATCGCCAGTGTCATAACATATAGCGGGAAAGAAAGCATGATATCGCAAATTCTCATAATAAAGGCATCTACTTTTCCTCTAAAGTAACCCGCGATAAAGCCTAATAGAGCGCCTATCCCTATCGATATCGCTAATGCAGCCAATACCCATAAGACACTGGGACGAATGCCATAAATTAATCGGGATAGAATACATCTCCCCAAGTGATCGTTCCCGAGCAGGTATTCCCAAGACGAAGATGCATATCTTACGCTCATCTTGACTTCGTTAGGATCATGCGGGGCAAAAAAAGAGGGGAATAATCCGACAATAAGCGTTGCAGCAATAACGATTAAGGATATGCTGCCTATTTYATCTTCGCTTATGTTTTTTAATCGTTTCATCTAGATCTCCTTCCTCATTTTAGGATTCAAAGCGGCATTTACGATGTCCGAAACGGTATTAAATAATACAAATGCGACTGCCACTATCAGAATATAGGCTTGGATCACAGGGAAATCTCTGCTTAGAATCGATCTTATACTTAAACTGCCTAACCCTGGCCACGCAAAAACATTTTCAACAACGACGGTGCCTCCTAAAATAATCGGGATAGCCATACCGAATATCGAAATAGCAACCTGCAAGGAATTTCTTAATATATGCATCGTAATTTTCTTCTCAGACAAGCCAGATGCCCTGCCATATAGAACATAATCTTCATTTAGATTGCTTATCATCGAGCTTCTGACGTTTCGAAAATAAATCCCTGCATAACTTATCGCAATCACAGTTACCGGCAAAATATAGCTTTTATACGAATCCATTCCGCTCGTAGGCAGCAAATCCAATTTAACGGATATATACCAAATTAAAATAGCTGCAAGCCAGTATGACGGCATGGATGTTAGTAAAAATGAGATGCCCCTTACTGATTTGTCTATCATTTTCCCTTCATTTATTGCACTAAGCACCCCCAATAGGATGGATAAAACAATAACAACGATAGATGAAACCAGCGTTAGCTTTAACGTATTCAGAAAAGCTGGTCCAACTAATGACCAAATCGGTTTTCCTGTAACGTACGAATCTCCAAAGTCTAGATGCAAGCAGGCAGCGACCCAATGTAAATAACGAATGATAAATGGCTGGTTCAAGCCAAGCTCTTCGTTCGTTTGAGCAATTAAAGCATCTGTTATATTGGGTATGCCTTGCGCTTGCAATATCAATTCAGCCGGATCTTGCGGTGAGAGATTAATCAATACAAACGTTATAAACGAAATAATTAATAGAAGAGGGATTGCTAACAATAGCCTTCTGATGATGTACCTTGCCATAAAAAATCTCCTTTCCAAAGAAAATATCAAATGACTCTATCCTTCTTTGCTCAAAATAAAAAGGGAGAAATCCCCCTTTTCATTTTTGAGTTCTATTCAAAGCTCATTCGCTCGAATGGCAGCTCAAATTGTGTTTGTTTAAACGTGATGTTCTTTAAGTCTTTTGGCGCCACAATCGTGACACTGCCATTCGAGATTGGAATAAAGACAGCTTCATCATGAACGATAGTTATAATCTCAGCGTATAATGATTCCCGTGCAGCCTCATCCGTGGATACCATGACCTCATCAATTTTCTTGTAAAGCTCACTTGCTTCCGCAATTCCGCTTGTTGTATGCAAATAAGCATTCTCAGAAGTAAAAGCAGAGATAGTGCTTTGCGGATCATAAGCGAGTCYCCATGTTTGATTGAATAATAAATCATAATCTCCGGTTGATCTTCTTTTGGCAATTGAGGTTGATTCCTCACCGATAATTTCCAATTGAATACCTATCTCCTTCAAAGAGCTTTGAATAAATTCAGCCTGCGTTTTTTGGGAAGAAGAATTACTGTCATAATATAATTGGATCGCTAATGTTTTGTTTTCTTTTACTCTAGCAGCAGCGCCTTTCTCCAGTTTCCATCCTGCACCTTCCAATAGTTGCTTCGCTGCTTCCAAATCATAGTCTCGTTTCTTCAATTCGACATTCGCATAATTGACGTTAGCTGAAAATAGGGAATGGGCTGCTGATTCAGTTCCGTTAAAAATATCCTTACTAATCGTATCTCTATCAATAGAGTGCCAGATGGCTTCACGAACAGCTTTTTCACTTACGGGATGATTGGATTTACTGCTGTTGGCCACGATCATTTTTGTGTTCATCGCTTCACTTCTAACAAGCTGGTAATTGCCTGTTTTGATTAATTGTTCCATCGCTTCAACATCGATACTGTCTGCACCACGATCGTCAGTGAACACAAAGTTCACTTCACCCTTTTGCAAAGCTAGGAATGTCGTCTCTCCAGCTGGGAGAACTTTAGAAGTAATTTTTTTAATTTTAGGTGCGCCGCCCCAGTATGCGTCATTTGCTTCAAACGAAGCATACTCATCGGTTTTATGGTCCGTAAGCTTATATGGCCCTGTGCCGTTGTAGCCATTTACGCCATTTTTCGTTTCTCCATCAATAAAGTTTTTAGGGGAGATGAATACATACGGCCTAGTCATGGATAATTCAACTAAGGTTGGATAATAGGATTCAGACAGTGTGAGTTCAACTGTATATTCATCTAACGCTTTAACGCTTACTATTTTTGTCGACAGCTTGATCCAAGTATGCTTTTCTTTATTATGTTGTACCGCTTCAATATTTTGCTTTACAGCCTCTGCGTTAAAAGGTTCACCATCATGGAACTTCACATCTTCCCTCAAATGAAAGGTATATAATTTTCCATCCTCAGAAATTTCCCATGATTCAGCCAGTAAAGGCATGATTCCCTCCTTTGTGTTTTCGACTAAAGATTCGTACACCATTCCTTGTGCTGGCATTGAACCTGCATACAGATGCGGATTCATATCATTAATGTCTTTGGCCGATGCATATACAAGTTCTGATTTCTTTTCCTTATTTGTTGAATCCGATTTCGCATCTTTGGCGCCGCTGCAGCCTGCCAGCACAATTGAAAGCATCAGCATGGCTAATACAACAACAAGATAATTTCCTTTTTTCACAATATTGCCTCCTAAAATATATAAGTTCATTATGCTTTCAACATTTACGCTTCTAAATTTTTGCCAATTTCATTGCAGATCCTATTCAAGTCTTCCTCAAAACTTTGAACGGCAAATGCAGCAGATAATCTAACTTCCTTTTGAGATTGAGCAATTTCTTCCAATTTATTCTCATAGGTATGTAAGAATTTATCGATGGTAGGGCAGCTCGAAGCTACATACTTTGCAATTCCCTGAATGATTTTCAGACGATAATAATCTTCCTTCGGCATTCTTGGAATATCCAGATCACCTTCCCTATTAACGAACATCTTTCTGATAGGGACTGCAGAAAAATCAAAATATTTCCCATCCTTATCTGGTTCAGAAAAAGGATCGATCAATAGCGAGGTATAACGGATATATAACAAATACTCTTGATGAATAGTTTCGAATGTGGGGAAATTATCTATATCATGACGTGATAAACTTTCGAGTCGTACCGGATAATTGTCATCCGTCATAAATTTAAGTAAATTAATACCTTTTATATGTAACTTACTGATAATATTCATAATTTCTTTCCAATGGGCCAACATCTCACGAATGAGTAATGGTGTAATTGGCCCTTCAGGATAAATTTTATAAACATACTTTATGGTTTCTCGATCCCCAAAAATCGTGCTTAATGAAACGTCATTCATAAAGAGCGGCGGATGAACATATAACGAAATATTTCTAGTTTCTGCTTCAATTGGTGATTCCATGATGTCTATCGCAATACCTAATTGTTTATATGCTCGACAGAGTTCATCGACATTAGGGGATGGGTAATTTGTGGAGCCTATAAAAACTTTTTTCTTAACCGCTGTCGTTAGAACATGATTTGTGGGTATACCGTCCATCCATCTTGTGTCACCAAAGTAGGTGGAAAAACTAATAATTTCCGTACTCGGATTATAATTATTCATATAATGACGAATTAAGCTATTCGAGCCTAACGTCGGTGAAATTAATAACATRCACTTTACTTTCCTTAAAAGCTTAGGATCGATTTGTTTCAACACTTCGATATAGGCATCCGTTGTGACCGCAAATATAAGGGTATCCCATTCACCTGTGATCGTTCCGTACCCTTTAAAAACGTGATCAACAAAACATTCGCCCTCCATAGAACGATGTTTTTCGTTCTGAATGCTTACTCGTATAAGCTGATTGCTCTGTTCAAGCGCTTCAAAAAATGACTCAGAACGTACGGATTCTCTCCCTACTATCGCTATACGGCAATCCCAATATTTTTTTAGATTCACAGCGAGTTGAATCGAAGCTGGTCCCGTGCCTAACAGCAAAACACGTTCGAAATCACTCATAAAGGCCTTCCTTCCCTTGAAAAAGCACATTATGCTTTTTTGTACAATGCAATATCAAACAAATGATCTGGACGTCTTACTTGTTCAACCAACTTCCACTTTTGAGCATTCACCTCTTTCAACGGGAAATTGAATAATGATTTTAATTGTTCTCCATATCTCACTGCCACAACGACATGCTCATTGGTCAATGAATATAGTTGATCCAATATGTCATATTTATTTTCAACGGTTGAGCTAAATATGATATGAGTCGCCTCTGTCGTAAATTCAAGATTTTCCACCAGTCTTTTCTCTAATCGAATTTTCAAGCCACTGCCAAGTTTCTCCACAACGCTCCGTCCCAGCTCAATAGCTTCATCATCAATATCTAAGCCAACGACCTCCGCTCCTGTTCGCTTAGCAATTAAAATGGGCGTCATCGGAAATGCACCTGAGCCTATTAATAACACTTTTGAATCCGAGGATAGTTGGAAGCTCCCAAATTCTTCTTCGATGCACGATTCTATGTTTTTGAAATAATCGGTTATCCCAGCATTTCCTTCATGAAGCTTCAATGCACGATATTTCTCCATAATCGCAACGCAAAATGCCGATTTTCTTCTCAAATCCACCACAAGTTGAAGAATATCATTGGAATCATAATGTCCAAGTAGATCCCAAGCTTCATGGTTACTTCTGTTTGTTACGAATTTCGAATATTCATCTATTAAATTTTCCATCTCCGAGCTATTGTTAACCGTATGATCATATCGACCTGCTAATTGATCGAATTCATCTGAAAATTTAATCAATTTATTTTGAAACCCTTTCCCAGATCATACTGTCTAGATGCGGAACATAAATCAGCGGAGCTAATTCAGCAGATTTTGATTTAAATAATAAAATACCAACCAAGTTTGCTTTTAAAGTTGATCCAAATAATTTAGCTAATCTTTGCGCTTTATCTCTATTCCATTTATCAAATTGCTCTACTTCTATCACAATATGAGTAAACTCGTGGTAACTCACTAGAATAACATCGAGATCGCAACCGTCATGTTTAATCGTTCTCTTTTCTATCTTGTTAGGAACTGGCATAGCCACTTGACATAAATATTCATCTGCCATTTTTCTTACCTGGCACATGATTAATTTATCTGTTCCTGATACCTCTAATCGCATTTCCGCCAAGGCATCCTGATCCAACCCTTTTTCTGACGCAATAAAAGCTGCCAATGACATGCACGCATTACCGCAAAACTCACCTCCAGCCATAATCAAATGGGCATCCGCTTCTTTTTTATTCGATTTTTCGATAAAACCTACTTGCTCTGCATTCACGTTGTCATAGGACATCATTTTTGTTGCAATATGCTTATACTCATCAACAGGATGATTCGATTTAACTAAAATCGTCATATTTTGTGTTGGATTAAACTTAATAAAATCTATTTCCTGTTTCATCACAACTACCCTCAACCCTCCGATTTTTTATTGGTATTCCTTTAATTAGAGTTTCCCAAGGTATAAAGTGTAATTATTACGATATACCATCGATTTATATGTAATGATTACGATTATCACTCTCAGGTTTGATTATAGCATGATGTTGAAACGTGTCAATATTGATTTTGGTTTTTTTTGGATTTTCAATACTATTTGACGCTACTAAACAGCGGTTGCACGAAATTTAATGTTTTTCAAAAAGAAAAGCCACCTAAAAAGGCGGCTTACAATTCAAAAGAGTGCAAAAGAATATTTTCCATTCCCCACTCCCAGCTTTAAATCCAATAACAAAGTAACAATTTCCTCCCATTAACCTTTTTCATCTGTCCTTGATAGGATGAAAGTGTTCTGATTAACGGGAGCTCTCCCTTGTACATGCTCTTAAAACTCTCTACTGACTTACTATTGTAAATTGTTTTTTATCCAGCTAAGCAGTAACGTTGGTTATAGTGAAGCTTTTCGTCGTACAAAAATTTGTACCAAAATTTTCTTAAAGTTAGTTTTTAACACAGTTTGTTACGTAGCAATATCATGTTGAATGGCTTTACTGCAATCTAAGAAGTCTAACCGCTCTACTTTATACAAATCATAGATCTGTTGCGAATTATTTATCGATTTATATATTTGATGGTTTATATCATTTGCTAATTTGGTGTACGGTAGTTTCTCTATCGCCTTCCTCGATCGAATATTTTGTTTACGGACTTTCAAAAATACCGTTTCGATACTATGTTCAAGGAATAGTTCAGTAAAAAAGGATTCCTTCGCTCGTTGGTTATAACCTTTTCCAAAATAAGGAGCTCCAATCCATGTGGCTAAGAAGCCGCTTTTATTAACAATATCATATAGATCAATAGTACCAATGGGATGTCCATTCTCATTTATAATTGTTCTAGATATACATGTCTCCTGTTCTTCTTCAACAATCAACTGTTTGGTTATGAATAAGTATTGTTCATAAAATTGACAATTATAACGAACGTAAGGAAAAACCGCAGGATCCATCATTAAGTCATAAAGTGAATGGCATTCCTGCAAATCACGTTTTTTTAACATCAAATCTACCACCTAGTCCTTTTATTTCGCTATTTCTAACCATTAAAGTATATAAAAGAACTTCGATGCTTTAATTAAATCTATATGGTCTTTGTGTAAATTCATCGTAGAATTTACTTACGATTTATCTGCGGCAGAGAATGATGTGAGCTGATCTTATCAGCTTGTCCACAATCCCTCATTTATAGCGTATCCTTTAGCAGATAGGTCACTAAATGAGCAATAAAAATAGCCACCTGGAAGGGCAATGTCATTAGGTTAAGCTTTGAGACAAGATCAGAAATCAAAACGAAATCCGAAGCGGCAGAACGTTTTTGCGAATCAGTGCTTCAACCTCGGGCGTGGGTTCATCATCCCTTGAGAGCAGGAAATGTCTTCAATCTACTTCAAGATAGGGAGGAATGGATTTATTCAACACTAGGTAACCCCCAACAAAAAAAAGAAACCTATAAAGGCGATGATGCCAATTTAGGTTTGTTTTAATAAAATCCTTATGATGGTTCTTCAAAATCCCCATATAGTTCAGAAATTTCTTTTATGATTTTATAGAAGTAGTTCTCATGAAAAGATCAACCTATTCAAAATGGTGTATGTGATCGATAAAATACCTAGTATTTTTCAATTGCCTAAAATCAGGAGTAACGGATCAAACCTCCATTCACGTGAATCACTTGACCAGTGACGTACATGGATTCATTTGATGCGAGGTACACAAAGGCTGGTGCTATCTCGAAAGGTTGTGCTGCACGTCCGAAAGGGCTGTTAGTGCCTAAAGTAGATACATGTTCCTTGGAGTAGGTACTAACATTGAGCGGAGTCCAAGACGGACCTGGAGCGACCGCATTTACCCGGATACATTTCTCAGCCAAAGATAGTGCCATACTGCGAGTAAAACTTACTATTGCACCTTTAGTTGCCGAGTAATCAATGACATCCTTGTCTCCTTCGTAAGCGACCCTTGAAGTTGTATTGATGATGGCGCTGCCTTTATCCAAATAAGGCAGCGCTGCTTTAGTCAAATAAAACAAGGGGAATATATTGGTTCGAAAAGTGTTTTCGAGTTGTTCATCGGAAATGTCCATTAAACTGCTTGTAAAAGGTTGAACGGCTGCATTATTGATTAAGATGTCTAGTCTATTATAGTGACTGAGCGTTTCAGCTATTATATTTGGCGAACTGGCTGGATCGCGAAGATCTCTGGGCAGCAGCAGACAGCGAGTGCCAAATTGCTCAACATACTTTTTGGTTTCTTCCGCATCAATATGTTCATTTAAATAAACAATAGCTAGGTCAGCACCTTCTTTGGCGTAAGCGGCGGCAATTGCACGCCCAAATCCGCTATCGCCTCCTGTTATAATCGCAACCTTCCCTTTCAGCTTGCAGCTGCCTACATATCCAGGATAATCAAAAATAGGACGAGGTACCATGAGATACTCCAGACCAGGGACATGATCCTGATGCTGTGGTGGAAATGCTATAGGCTCCTGTACTAACTTGGTTCGATAACCAAGAAAGGGGTACACTGGATAGGAGAATTGCATGGTTTACCTCCTCTGAATATTTGTTTTTGTTTGTGCTAGTTTTTTTAAAAAATACCGCTAGTAAATGAAAATGTTATACTAACTTTTCTTTGAAAGATCCGAGCCACATCTAAACCTATTCTTAATGTAGTATGTTTATTATCAATTCTTTTCAAAATAAGTGTTTTCTTTCGATAACCTCTTATCTCCTCCATCCATTTTCGCAACTACAGACATTCTAATGGATTTCACAACAATGAAAGACAATACAACCGCTACAATAGTAATAATGGCAAAAAAGAAAAGAACCTGTGACACTTGTAATCCTCCTTTATTTAAACTACGGAGAATAGTATAATTTGGCATAAACTAACCTTATTAATTCAAGCACCTTCTAATTAAAAATGACATCATAATTAATACGACTATTGAAATGATCAATGTTTTACGGTTAGTCATTGAAATGCGTATATCGCTGGAAGAAATACTTGCCCTCTCGGCACCTCGGTGCTCATCCGATTAATAGCATATCGATCTGCCAAAAGCTCTGTCCATATTGCATTATTGCGAATTACCGCAATAAGCGCAATCCATTCAATATAACTAAAATAGTACTTCCTTCATGTCCAACAACACCCAAAGGAAGGGGGACTCCCATTATAAAATTGGAAAGAATCAGTGATGTAATCACTAATACTGCAAAAACCAAGTTTTGTTTAACAATCAGCTTCATTCGCCTTCCAAGCACAATGGCTTCTTTAATTTTTTCTAAATCATCATTCATAAGAACCAAATCAGCTGTTTCTAGTGCAACATCACTTCCTGCTACACCCATTGCAATGCCAACAGATGCTGTCGCTAATGCGGGGGCATCATTCACTCCGTCCCCAACCATAGCCACATGGCTATATTCCTCTTTCAAGCGCTTTATCATATCTAACTTATCAGTTGGTAAAAGTTCAGCGTATACAAGATCAATACCTGCCTCACAAGCAATAGCTTCTGCAGTTCTTTTTTGATCGCCGGTTAGCATAGCAACCTGAATGCCAAGCCTCCTTAATTGAAAAATCGTATTTTTAACTTGTGGTCGAATACGGTCCTGCAAGGCAATTATTCCTGCAATTCCTACTGTATTTGCCACTAATATAACCGTTTTGCCTTGCTGCTCTAGTTGATAAATTTGTGATTTAATTGGATCACTACACAAATCGTCATCAAACATCCCTGGCTTCCCAATCCTCCAAAAATCCTCATACATCTTGGCCTGTACTCCCCAACCTGTTAAAGCTTGAAAATCAGTCGGACGTATTAGCGTTACTGACATTTCACTTGCTTTTTGAACAATGGCTTTTGCAATAGGATGAGTAGTTAAAGATTCAATAGAAGCTGAAACTTGAAGCAACTGCGATTCACTAAATTGCTGGAATGGAAAAATGTCAGTCACTAACGGTTTCCCATAGGTCAAAGTACCCGTTTTATCAAAAGCAATCAATTTTATTCCGGATAAATTTTCCAAATGCAAGCCACCTTTCAATAACAATCCTTTCCTAGCGCAATTTGATATTGCCGAAAGCATAGCTGGCATAATCGAAGCAACCAATGCACATGGAGAGGCTACAACAAGAAACACCATTGCACGATAGAAGGTTGTACTCCAATCCCAACCCATTAACCAATAAGGAACTGCGATAAGGATTGCTGTTGAAATGATAATAAACCTAGCATATATTCGCTCAAATTTTTCAATAAATCGTTGAGATTTTGGCATTTCATTTTGAGCCTCTTGGACCAAACGTATAATTTTGGAAAACAATGTTGATTCACTTGATTTAGAGACTTCAACAAACAATGCTCCTTCCCCATTTAACGTACCAGCAAATACTTCATCGCCAACTGCTTTATCAACTGGCATGCTCTCTCCTGTAATGGAGGCTTGATTTACTACAGATTTCCCCTCTTTCACAATACCATCAGCAGGAATTCGTTCTCCTGTTTTGACTACAACCATATCACCGACAGTTAATTCTTCAATTGGCACTTGTTTTTCCTTACCCAAATGAAATAATACAGCAGTTTCCGGTTTCAATTCCTTTAAAGTAGATATATCTCTTGAACTTCTTGCCATTGTAAGTGTCTCTAAAGCACCACTTAATGAGAAGATAAAAATTAATACAGCACCTTCTGCCCAATAACCAATACATGCTGCACCAATCGCAGCCACGATCATTAACAGATTCACATCTAGATCTTTTTTATGAACAAGTGTTAAATATCCCTCTTTGGCTTTTACATACCCACCAACAATATAAGCAAGTAAATAAAGACAAATTGAAATACCTATTGAAAAGTACCCTATAATCCATGCTAATCCAATTATTACGCCACTCACGATTACCGCTGACATTTCACCGTAACGATCGATCCAATGACTAAGCTTCTTTTGTTTAACAGTTTGGTTTCTATTTTCTGTACGTTGAACAGCTTCAATAATTTCAGACATGTAAAACACTCCTTTTCATTGAGAATGATCATTATTTTTACTACCCTTAAAACAGTTCATGCTGCCCCTGGACTYAGGGACAGCATGTTTTGAGAATGATTATTAATGTTGTATTGATGCATAAATTTTGCATCAGGTAAAAACTTTGTTTAGAATCATTATAATTAACACGGATAGAGAAGTAAACTAATTTTTTCGTTCGTTAAATTTTTAGTCAATCATGCAACACTTTTAGAGGAGGGTAATAACATAGTTCATGTAGGCTGCACTTTTAGTGTGCCCCTTTGGCATCTACAAAGGATTATATGCCCAAGCTTAGTCTTCGACGAAGCTGAATAAAATAAGAAGCACATAAAAAAAACTTGCAATTAGTTTCCTTGAGGAATAATATTTGGTTATTACAAAAAGAGTTTACCTAGGGAAACATTTAAGCATTGTGAGGGAGTGATGTTACAATGAGTGATCAAGTTAAGCAAGTAGAGGCAGATATGGGATGGCTACGACACAGCTCTAATGTAAGCTTGGAGGAAGTTAACAATTCCATTAGCATTCCAAGTAAAGCAAGATTTTGGCGGAAATTTTTTGCTTTTGCTGGACCGGGATCTTTAGTGGCTGTAGGTTATGTTGACCCTGGAAACTGGGCGACTTCGATTGCTGGAGGAGCACGTTTTGGCTATACCTTATTATCCATTATTTTAATTTCAAATTTAATAGCGATGTTGCTTCAGTCATTGGCTGCAAAATTAGGAGTTGTGACGGGCAGGGATCTAGCCCAGGCAACTAGAGATGCAGTTGGTCTAAAAACCTCCTTTATTCTTTGGATTTTATCAGAGGTTGCAATTATTGCATGTGATTTAGCGGAGGTCATTGGATCGGCCATTGCTCTTAATTTACTATTCGGAATCCCTTTATTACTCGGTATCTTAATTACAACACTGGATGTGCTGCTTTTGTTGCTTTTACAGAAGAAAGGGTTTCGTATTATTGAATCCATCATCCTCGTATTAATGGCGACGATATTCGTTGTATTCGTATTTGAAGTGATTGTTTCAAAACCAGAAGTAACAGCGTTATTAGGCGGTTATGTACCGAGGTTTGAAATAGTTACAAATCCAGAGATGTTGTTTATCTCTTTAGGAATTTTAGGAGCAACAGTTATGCCGCATAATCTTTATTTGCATTCATCCATCGTGCAAACTAGACAATTCAAGCGAAATACAGAAGGACGAAAAGAAGCCTTGAAGTTTTCTATATGGGATTCGAACATTTCATTATTTATTGCCTTCCTAATAAACTCCGCCATTCTGATTCTAGGTGCARCTGCTTTCCACGGAACCGGTTTGAATGTTACTGAAATTGAAGGAGCCTATGCGCTATTAAGCCCAACTGTAGGTATAGGCATTGCAAGCACTTTATTTGCGGTTGCTCTGCTTGCATCTGGTCAAAATTCAACAATCACGGGAACATTAGCAGGTCAAATTGTAATGGAGGGTTTTATAAACTTAAGAATTTCCCCTTGGCTCCGTCGTATGATTACTCGATTAATAGCAGTCGTACCCGCGTTTGTTGTTACATGGATTGCTGGTTCAAAGGGAACTGGTAATTTACTCTTGTGGAGCCAAGTAGTACTCAGTTTACAATTGCCTTTTGCAGTTATTCCACTCGTATTATTTACTAGCGATAAAAGGAAGATGGGTGAGTTTGCAAACCGAAACTGGGTTAAAGTATTAGCTTGGCTTTCTACTGTGATCATTCTAACGTTAAATATTTTCCTAGTCGCTTACATTGTAATAACCGGTCATGATTTAGGTTAACTTCTGTAACATTATCTTCCGACAGAGGATTCCACTGCCTGCATTTCCGTTCGAGCAAGTGCCCGTGAAAAAGAAAGAACGCGCCCACAACGCTGTGGGCGCTCTCGTTTGATTCTGGCTTTCATCAAAGCGTGTTCAACCATAAACACCTCGTTTAACACCTGTATTTCAAACCCGTTTGGACCCGCTTAGCTGTAACTCTGTGTATCGGTGCAGATCACCGACAGCATTCTCATTTATTTTTATGACAAGTTCCGCGACCTATTCACTAGTTTCTAGCTATCCCAATAACTAATGTTTTTACATCCTTTTTATCCTATCCATGCGAATCAGATCCTCAAGATCCACGCCAATAATGTCGATTGCATTGACGTTATGTACACGATACGATGTCAACCAGGTATGGCAGGAGTAGTCATACTTTCAAGAAACAAGGTCGAATTAATGACTAGAGTTTCTTCAGGCCAAGTTCGCGCCATAATCCGCCACCMTTGCTTTTTCAACTGCGATTCATCAACCGCTTCGTACATGATTCGCTTCATTCCCTCAGCTGTTCGAACAGCTACTAGAGAATCTGGGGATGTACGTTTAATTTGATTCAGCACCCCAATCTTATCTCTAACGAGACTAGCCACGAATACTCTACTATAAGAGCTATAATCAAAATCTGATCCATTCTCCAATACAACAGTCACTTTATTCCCTAATCCCATACGCTCGAGCAAAAAGCATGATGCATCATAGGCCACAGGATCAATTTCCAGGCAGAGAACCTCAACATCCCCGATTAGATGCAAAATAATAGGACTTAGCGGCATCGGTCCACTTCCAACAAAGACAATCCCCGACTTCTCTTTCTGACCATCCGCTCGAGTAATCCGTCGAAGAGTGGACAGCTCCTCACTAACTAATGCCATATAAATGTTCCAGTAAGACAGCCTTCGAATGTTATCCAAGACGGTATCCTCTGATTTGCTAATGTGAAGAGAATCGCCTAACTCTACTAAAAATTCGGCTTCTGACAACTTATCCTGCAAATTTCGTTGGTTCATTCGAATATATTCGTTGCTAAGAACGGCCTGTACCTCCTCCGGTAAGTAGTGGGAACGTAATTGAAGTGAAAGGCGTCTAATCATATTCGTAACTAATTGATTAGCAGGAGACAGATCAACTTCTTTTTGAAGAAGTTCATTTATTTCACGGATAAAAGCGATAAAGCCATCAACCATTTGTATCCTTGTTGTGTTGCCTGTAAGTAAAATAGAACCAGATGAATAAACATCCATTTACCCATTTCCTCCTTCATTCTCGATCCAATTTCTTACTACAAAATATATTCATATGGTCAAGGTTGTATACGAATATAGGAACGTGGATGGAACAAAGTAAGGGGACGCGAATGTTCGCGTCCCCTACTCACTCAATGTGTGTATGCGGATGGAGACAAACCAAATTTCTTTTTAAATAATCTGCTGAAATATAAAGAATTTGTATAACCTACGCTAACGGCAATATCGTGGATGGAGTAATTGCCTGCTTTGAGTAGGTCACTGGCTCTTTCCATACGATAATTAATAACATAGTCAATCGGACGGAATCCGGTATATTTGTGAAAAAAGTCATTCTCTCGATTCATGCAACCAATTAGAACTTGATGTAAGATGCTTAAGAATAATTCCTTGACACGAAGTTTTTCAATCCCTCCAGATGCATGAACATTCTGATGAAGCATGATTAGTAATTCTATCGCTCTTGGATTTGCTCAATCAGAATCGATTACATCAATAGAGCGGCGTAAGAGGTTTCCCTATTTCAAGCAGAACCTCTCGCTGGAATAAAAACCGCCTGAAGGCTGTGACAGCCGGTTCAGACGGTTTGGTTTGGAGAACACGCTTTTCACAGATTCCTACCTAAATATTTCCATATTCTCTTGCAGAAACCCGTCCAGCGTTCGGGGCTGTCTGCCGAGTAAACGCATGACATCGTCCGTTGGCCTTTCCGGCACCAACGTAGACATCGTCTGAATTTCTACAACGTGGTTTGCGAGCCAAGGGGGCATGCGCCCTTGCTCAGTCAGATTGCGAAGCATCACTTGAGGCTCCACGTTTATGTAGCGAATCGTCTTGCCTAGCAAAGCGGATAGCTTATCCGCGATCTGCGGATAGCTGTAGATCTCCGATCCGGTAAGCCTATAAATACGACCGGCTGCCTCCTGGTTGGTCAGAACTTCAACTGCAACGTCTGCTATATCCCGGCAATCGATGAAATTGCAAGGCGCATCGCCCATGACACCGAAGAAAGCACCTTGAGCTGTAATCGTCGGAACATGGCGCAACAAATTTTGCATGAATGCATAGGGACGCAATACCGTGCGAGTCATACCGGACTCGTCCAAAAACGACTCGATATCGCGATGCCAGCCTGCGACTGCCACGGGCGAGAGCTCCTCGAAGGCTGGACTGGATATTTTGACGATATGCTCGATGCCGGCTTCGGCGGCGAGGCGAATGATCGACATTTCCATCTCGACCTGTTTCGGGCTGTTGGATATGGTCATGAAGAGCTGCTTCACTCCGGCAAACGCGCGGCGAAGCGATTCGGGATCGGTGGCATCTGCCCCTGCCACCTCGATCGTGGATTTACCTGCATCTCCGAGCCGGTTGCGCAGCATCTCCGGTTCCCTGCTGAGCGCCCGTGCGTTTACCCCCAGATCGGCCAAACGTTTCAAAAGTTCGCTCCCTATCGTGCCTGTTCCTCCAATAATCGCTATCATCTTCTATCTCCTCCGTTTATCGTATCATTTTTYTCCAACGCCTTGCGCCAACGCCATGTTATGATTGTGCTTGCAATCGTGCCGGATAACGGAAAATCGATCCATATGCGATCAAACCAAATCGAATAGTCGCTCAAACGAACTGAATCCGGCACTTTGTTCGTCACCCATGCGGCGTAAAAGCCGAGCGAAGCGCAGATTATCGCGAACATGACAACGACTAGCAAACGAGGCGGTCCAACAACCCAACGTATGCTTCTCCCCCGTTTGCGCAGCCAGACCCCCAATAGCCATGCAATCAGCGCGGACGTTCCCCCAATTGTGGTTAACGCAGCGATCTGAAGGCTCTCGTCGCCTGTGATCAGTCCCCCGATTCCTGCCATGACGGCGGGCGAAACATAGGCCATCAGTACTTCGCGCCATAGCACAAAACCTTTTAATTCGGAACCTTCCGTTGCAAGGCTATAAGCAGGATCTGTTTTGTGCGAATGCTTCACATTGCTCATGTTGTCACCCCTTTCTTCCATGATTTGCTGCAACTATTTATATCGCCATATAATTAGGCGCCTAACTATATGGCGGTAAATAAGGGCTAGCATGACTAGCCCGTTTTACCCTTTCTTTATGCTACCATTTTCCTTGGATGCGCCCGGCTCGTCGGACAATGCTGACATGCCTTGCGTCACCCGCCCTAACAAATCGAGAAATACACTGCGCTCCTCGACCGTAAGCAAGCGGACCATCGCTTCCAGTCTCTCGAAGTGCTCTGAAGCCATGTTGCGAAGCTTGCTCGCTCCATTCTCAGTTAAGATGACTGACTTCTGACGGCCATCCGCCGAACTGGTCCGGCGGGATACGTAACCGTCCCGTTCGAGATTGTCGATAAGCCCCGTCACGGTAGCACGCGTTACGCCTAGATGCTCCGCTAATTGCGAGGGCAGTTCTTCGCCCTGGTGATCTTCAAGATCCGCTAATAAACGATACCGGCCAGTGGACAAACCGAATCTGGAAAAATGAATTTCCGCGGCATGTTCAAGCTTGGCTCCAGCGGCCATCAGCCTAGACGCGACAAGTACGGCTTGCGCATCGACGTTCAACCCGTAGCGCTCAATCTGACGTTTCGTTTGGACAAGTGAAGGAACAGCTTGACTATCCATCATTACATTTTTATCGTTCGTCATAAATATAGTATGGCACCTAATCATATTTGGGTCAACAATTTTTTTTCGCTGTCATCCCAGCTCCTCTCCCCTTCGTGATTGTCCAGTAACACAAATGGGCGAATGCGTATAGACTAGCGTTGAATATCATGATTCTTTGGCATTGGAGATATGAGAATTGAGCAATACAAAAACAACTAAGGATAAAGCACAGCAATTTCCCATGAAAAAACTTTCACCCGTAAGCATTGTAAGAGAGCTTCCTCCCGTCCGCGGTAATTTAAGGACCTCCTCCTCAAATTCTAACCGCCAACGAGCACTCCGTTCTGGGAAGGATCGACTTTCTCTCAAATCGAGCCTGCCATGGCTTTTCAATTCGGAATTCCAATATTATTAGTTAGAGAGAGGAACTGACGTCAATAATGGCGTTTGGGCTGGAGGAATCACACCTCTCAACATATTTATTGATTGGGATTCCGAGAACCAGTTCGTTAACGATTTCATTAACAGTGTTCAATGGATAGAGGTCTTTGCAAACTGGGCTGCAGAGGTAAGAGCTAACTATATACTTAGAACGGAACCCTTGTTCAATAATCAACATTAATTAAAAATCCACAGCCTTAATGGCTGTGGATTTTTAAGAATGAAGGTGAACCAAGTGGTTGCAAAACCATAATTCGCCGGAGTGTGGTGATTTCACTAAAACAACATGATTTGATCCGGTCCGTGTTTTGCCCATATGCATTTAATGAGGTAATTTTTCATATAAAACCTGCGGGAGGCACAAATGCTCGTTTCTCCATCTAAGCCAATCTTGGTTTTTGCCCATCATTCGCCAAGGGAGATGTTTAAATCTGCCTCGATTTCGAATAGCTTTTGCAAATATTGTTCATAGAAACATTCTTTAGCCTTTAACAGTTCTTCATTTCCTTGCACAAATTTGTTATCAAAAAAATGCAAATCTCCAAATAGCGCCAAACGCATCATTTTATCTCTCCCCTATCTAAATTTGAGTCGATTTCATTATTCGCCAGAAGGTACATCAATTGGCTGATCGATAGGAACCGGAATTCCGAAATTGGGATTACCCTGTTCACCCCATCCGAATTTTTGTGCTCTAGTACTTCGATGCGCACTTCCTGCGCCTGATACTGAAATAGCGTGGTAGATTATCCAATCCTCCTTGCCATCAGGTGACTTAACAAAACTATTGTGCCCAGGCCCAAACACTTCGTTTTCCAAGCTCTTTTGGAATACTGGACTTTCGGTTTTTATCCAAGATTTTGGGTTCATCAGATCATCCTGTTCAGAGCACGTCAGCAAACCTAGTGAATAGTCATCAGACCAACAAGTGCTAGCCGAGAAAACAAGAAAAATCTTCCCGTTATTTTTCAAAATGACAGGTCCCTCATTAATCGCCATGCCACCTTGCATTTCCCAAGGGTCCGTTGGTGCACTTAGCAGGACGTTTTCTCCTTCTATTGTCCAAGGATTGATCATTTTTGCTATATAAATCGCAGACCCATACTCTGGAAAATGGCCATATCCCGCATATAGAAAAAAAAGACTGCCCATATGTTCAAATACCGTACCGTCCAAGCCTGCATATTCTGTATGAATAAATCCTTTATCCGTCCAGCTTCCTTCAAAAGGGTCATCTTCTTCATTTTCAAGGACGAATATTTTACGAGTGCTGTCCCCGCCCCCATCATTCGCCGTATAATATAT
>NZ_JBFRDK010000154.1:0-15244 GCF_052113545.1 Paenibacillus sp. TAF43_2 | reverse complement strand
CAAGTATACGAAGCGCACCTGGATTTACTTCCTTCATAATCATATTTTTATCGATCATAATGATGGCGGTTGGGGAAAAATGATAAAGCAGCTCATATTTTTTGGATGTAGACGGCAAGAAATCATTTTTCATATAAACACGAAGGGAAATACTCCATATTATTGTTGTCAAAAAAATGACTGAATCTGAAATATAGACATAGGGCGAGAAAGCAGTATATACAATCAAGACCCCGATCGTCGCCAACTGGTAAAATAAATTGGCTTTTAGCAGTATCATAAATCGTTTGCGATCAACGTTATTATTCGCTTTATAATGGGCTATTAGACAAATAGCTATATTAAGCAATGAATACATGACCAAAAAACCATAAATAACAGTCATGGCCGGAGCAGCTTCGATTTGTTTCCAAAAACCTTCTACCCGAACCCCTTCAAGCAAATATTCTCTTCCTCTTATGGCTAGAAGCAGAAAATACATTATAAATGGTATAAAAGCTATGCCTATGGTGCTCCATCGAGAAAGCCGATGATAACTGTTTGTTGCCGTAAGATGAAGCAAAACGCTCATGCTTACCGCGGCTATAGAAGCCGGGTAAACCATATAAGCAGAAATATTCAGCGCATATTCGGCAGACAACAGCTGCTCGAGGTATTGAAAAAAAATCATACTCGCCAGCAAACAAATGGTAAGGAAGGCAAGACGATTCTCAATATGCTTAGCGTTTCGTCTTATAATAACTAAAGCGGTGTCAATCATATACATGACGGGAAAGATAAAGAAGAGAAGAAGCATTATGGATTGATAGTCACTCATATGATGAAGCCACCTCGCTGAACATTATTCAAAAATACAATTCACATTTTTATCCAAGCAATAGTACCATTATAAAACTTAAATATCGGCAGGACAACGAGAAAAAGACGGTTAAACAGAGAGCTTCCCTGTCTAACCGTCTTTCGTTTCATAAGAGCGCCATGGCTCACGCACAGGCTGCTCTTTGTTATTTCTATTTTCTGCCCTTAGCCGCGCTTCCACCTTTAAATGCGGTACTGCCTTTAGTCATGTTAGCGCTTTTAGCATTAGGCGTATTTTTATCGTCCGTTTTACCTTTTTCGCCTTCAGCGCCTTTAGCACCTTGGTTTCTRCCAAATACCTTTTTCGCTAACTTCTTTTTTTCCCCTGCTTGCCAGCGATTCCAGCCTTTTTTGTCCGTTCCTCTGCCGGTTCCGCCTTTACCCTTTGTACTACTCATATTATCACTCCATCATGTCTTCTATGCCGAGTTAAACCTCATAAAATGCAGCTAAAGCATCTATCAGAATCTTGTTCCTCGTTATCATTACTTATCAGTATACCATTAATCCTGCACTTGGATTCTTATGATGGCTTTTAAATTTTAAATTTCGTTATGCTCTTCGTTTGTTATTCTTAATAAACATGAACCTTATCGCTCATGATTTTCCGAAGAATATTTTTATGACGCTCAGTTCTAAGGACCAAAGCCTTTAGCCCAGCTAACGCTTCACCAGCTTGTTCGAGGTAATACTCGTCGCCAAAAAGCGTGTATAGTCTCATATAATCATTATATTCATCCAGCCATTCATTGAAGTAAGAAGAGATCATACCCATCACTCCCTTAATTCGATTATAGAGCAAGAACATTAAGATTTTATGAAAAAAATAGGAGGAAAAACATAAAATCATTCTAGCTGTTTCTGTTCTTATCGTTTATAGTATATTTTAAAGTTTTCTGAATATTCCCAAAAATGTTACGCACCATTAACAAATGCTGCCCAAATCTATTTATCCTTCTCTATACTATTAAATAGGAAATAACAGAAAAGTTAAATAGAAACTTCAGTTATAATTGTTTCTTATTTTATGGAAGAAAAAAACAGCTGCTTATTGACCAGAGAATGGAATCCTTTGTATTATGAATTTGCTGACAAATAGAAAGCGCTCACAGCTATCCCGCTGCAAGACATGTTTTATCTTATGAAGACTAGTATTTGAACTCATTGGAGGTCTAAAAAATGACATTAATCGATCAAAACGCAATTGTTCTATTTCAAGGCGACAGCATCACGGATGCTGGCCGCAACCGAAATGACTGGGCAAATCTAGGATCAGGTTATGCAAATCTTGTAACGTCTTTGTTTACGAGTAAATATCCTGAGAAACAAGCTACGTTTCTGAACCGCGGGATATCGGGTGACCGTGTCATTGATTTGGAGCGGAGATGGGAAGTGGATTGCCTTGATTTGAAACCAAGCCTGTTGTCTGTTTATGTGGGCATTAATGATACTTGGCGCCGCTATGACAATAACGATCCACTTAGCACGGAGGAATACTATACCACTTACCGCCGCTTGCTGAGCAGAGCAAAGGAGCAGTTGAACGCTAAGCTTGTTCTAGTCGAGCCTTTCGTGCTTCCAGTAAATGATAGCCAGAAGCAATGGCGTGAAGATCTTGATCCAAAAATTCAAGCTGTCCGAGAGCTCGCTGGAGAATTTAAAGCCATTTATGTTCCGCTTGATGGTTTGTTTGCACAGGCTGCAACGCAGACAGGCCCGGCTTATTGGGCTCCCGACGGTGTTCACCCGTCTCCTGCGGGCGCCGCACTCATTGCTGAAGCATGGCTTCAAGCGGTAAAAGCATAAGCGATTTAGAAAACAGCTGCTTAGAGGCAGCGATACTTATAAAGAAAGGAGTAGGCGCATACGCAGCCTACTCCTTTCTTTTACTAATTATTCATCAGCAGGATAACGAAGACCCCACTGCTTCCTGATCGTATCCAGCGTCTCCATGATTGCTAGCGTCTCATCCAGCGGAATGATTGAACTTTCGAGCCTGCCCTCACGGAGCGCATTCATCGCTTCCTCAGCTTCGAATGAATAACCCTCTGCTTCACGGTCGTCCTCGATCGACTCTGGAGCACCATTTTTTGGGTGCAAATATGCTGATTTACCGAACAAGAAGTTTGGCACATGAATATGCCCCTTCGTTCCATAAATATAAGCATCATTAACCATTTCCAGCTGTACCGCGCTATTCAGCGATGCAGTACGTCCACCTTCATATTCAAACAACAATGAAAACTGCTCGTCTACGCCTGTCTCGCCAAGACGAGCACTGCTCATAATTTTGGATGGCGCTCCTCCGAAAATTAATGATGCGAAGGAAACGGGATAAATACCAGCATCCAGCAGCGCACCTCCGCCAAGCGCAGGATCCAGCAAACGGCTTTCCGGCGCCCAGCCGATATCAAAGCCAAAGTCAGCTTTAAGCATTCGCACTTCTCCGATTTTACCATCTGCAATCCATTCCATAACTTTAAGGATAGGAGGTAAAAACCGTGTCCACATCGCTTCCATAAGAAATACTTGTTTTTCTCTGGCTAATGTTATGATTTCTCTTGCTTCCGCTGCATTCATAGTGAATGGCTTCTCGCAAATGACAGCTTTGCCTGCACGCAATAGGGCCAGCACATTTTCTTTATGGATGGGATGCAGCGTGCCTACATAAACAATATCGATCTCGGAATCTTGCGTCAGCTCTTCAATGCTGCCATAAGCGCGTGGAATATTATACTCTTTGGCAAAACGCTCTGCCTTCTCTAGGTTTCTACCACCAACTGCGACTAGCTCTGCGCCCTCTGCAAATGCTAAATCTTTAACAAACTTTGAGGAAATCCAGCCTGGACCCAAGATGCCCCATTTCATTGTTTGTACCGACATATCCTTATTCACTCCTCTGAATAAAAAATGTACATTTGTTGTTAGCTCCCTATTATCGGTCGCTTCCACCGCACCATTCCAAAGCCTGTTTTATCGTTGCTTGATACGCTTCCATCTGCAGCACGGATAAAAGATGCCCTGGTGTAAGCACGCAAACTCTTCCTTCACCTTGCTCCCTTATCCAGCCTGCTGGCTGCGTGCCGTGCTCTGACTCCGAAGTCATCAACACTTGAATGCGATCGTCGATAACCTCCATAAAATAATGCTCGTCATGTACTGTAAAGTCCTGTGCATGCGCCTTGTCCCATGGTGTTTCGTCCTTATGAACGATCGTAACAGAACAAGCGGCCGGATGATGCTGGAATACCCCGCCTACAAGCTCAAAGAAAACAGGCTCATCACGATAGCCCACCGTTCCTGCATGCAGCACCAGCAATCCTTTTCCTTGCTCGACATAGCTCTGGAATTGCAGCTGAATCTCCTCAGTGAGCCAAGGCGTTGTATCTGTTGCCGACACTTGGTTCGACTTGGCAAGCACAACCACATCCTGCTGATCCATCCACGCGCGCGACCATTCTGATGCATGCTGGTTATAATCGAGCTGAAAACCTTGCTTGCCGAGCGGCTCCAAGCCTTCCTTGATCAGCTTGCCCGGGTGCCAATAATCGTCGCAAATAATGCCGATTTTCATCTCTATCATCCTCTCGCTTCTATATTAGCATTGCTCCTATAGAAATTGTTTTAAATTGTTAAAACTAATGACCAAGCTCTCAAACGGATCACGTCTGCATACATCCTGCTCGACTACATACCACTCTACTCCAATCTCTCTGCATGCTTCAATAATCGCTTTGAAATTCAAGTTTCCTTCGCCAATTTCAGCGAACACTTGCTTATAATCAACGATTTCCAAATCTTTGAGATGAACAACACCCATACGGCCTTTAACCTGATGAATCGCATCCACCGGATTTACTCCGCCAACATGTACCCAATAGGTGTCGAGCTCGAATCCAACTGCAGCCGGGTCGCTCTCTTGCTGCAAAATATCCATTCCTGTTCTGCCTGCAAACTTCTGGTACTCAAACTGATGATTATGATAAATAAACTGCAAGTCATGCTCCTGCAGCTTTCTTCCAATTTCTGTCGCTTGCTTCGCAAAGGTGGAATAGCCCTCCCCGCTAGTGCGGTATTCATCCGGAATAGAGCCTACCCCAACATACTTACAGTTCCACAGCTTATGCATTTGCACGGTATTGTCAAAGTCATTGACCATAGAATCAAGACTTACATGCGTTGCACAAATACGAAGCCCTTCGGCATCTGCTAATTGCTTCACTTTTTCTGGAGCAATAGGGCCTATTCCCGATACTTGAACCGCTTCATAACCGATTTCCCTTACCTTGCGCAGCGTCTGCTCCAAATCCGCTTCATTCTGGCAATAGTCACGCAACGTGTACAACTGTACTGCAATATTTGATAAGTTCATTTCTTCGCCGCCTTTATCATAGATTTGGGTTAGCTTACATGGTTATAGATTCATTGTAGCATTATTAATGAAAGCGCTACTTTACTGAGGTTAACCAAGCATACCCCGCCAATTGATTATAATTGACCAAAAGGACGCCTTTCTCTTAAGGGTGTTGAAAAAAGCGCAACAGGAGCCCCGCACTTTCGTGCTTGGAAACCCCTATTGCGCTTCGCAAACTATCTATTCGTTAACCTTCGATCAGCTTCTTGTAAGCATCCATTTGGCGCTGCAATTCTGCAAGCACCTTGTCGTAGCCAGCTGTTTTCAGCTTGCTGCGGAATTGCTCTACGGCTTGAGCCGGGTCTCCTGCTTTACCATACGTAATCGCAGGCCCCATCTCGCCCGATACCTGTGTAATCGCCGTTAATTCAGCTTCTACCGGCGTTTTATCAAATACAAATTGTCCGTAAGGGTAAGGTTTTTTAATTTTGTCATATTCCGCGTACAATGTTTCTTCCAGCTGATCCCAAGTAGTTACGCTCGGAATTTCGAATTTGTCGACACGTCCACCCCAGAAATCCGAATAAAAGGAATCTTTTGCTTCGTTGTAGGCTGCTGGCTGTTGGCGTTTGCCGTCTTTCACTTCGTATTGAACGCCTTCCAAACCGTAGTTGATCAAATGATAAATTTGCTCGTCATTGCGAATTAAATCATAAGCCATTAGAGCGCGCTCAGGGTTTTTGCTGTGCGCTCCAAGCGATGTTCCTCCGTGCGTGATGGAGAGCTCCGTCAAGTTATTGCCGCCTGTACGAGCAAATGGGAACATTTGCAGCTCAGAGCCTGGTTGATCCTTATCCATATTAACGCGCAGCCCGCCAAACGTTTGTGTATGATGCTGATCTAGTCCCGACAATCCAGCGCGCAGTGCGGAGCGGTTGTCGTTTTTGTTGTTCAGCACATCCTCACGCCAGTAGCCTTTATCTGCCCATTCCTTCATTAATGTTGCGAAATTAAGGAATGTGTCTTCGAATACAGGGCTCACTACCGTATACTTCTCTTCAAATGATTTGGTCGTGTACACTGGCAAATAGCCCGTTGAAATTGGAAGCTCTAATTGATCCGTATAGGACGCTGCATATCCGCCAAATGTGCTTGTTGCTGCAACAGCATCCCAAGGAATGACGCCTTCTTTGTTATCTTTAATATATTGCAGGTATTTACCAATGCCTTCCCAGTCTTTAATTGGATCCGTTATGCCTGCTTCCTTCGCCCAATCTCCACGATAGAAGAAGCCATGGTTAACCCACTGTGTGTAATCATTTTCTGGAATCAAAACGATATTCCCTTTATATTTGCTCTCCGACCAGTCCTCTTCAGGAATTGAATTCCAGGTTTGCGGCGCATATTGCGGCAATAAATCATTCAAATTCATAAACGCGCCACGCTGTGCATTGCCCCATGTATCAAGCCAGTCCGTACCAATCGTAATCAAATCCACCGCTTCGCCGGATGCCAGCAGCAGATTGTATTTCGTCTGCCAATCTGCCCACTCGACCCATTTCCACTCCAGCTCGGCGTTGATTTTTTCCTTCATCAGCTTATTAACCTCAGCCAGCACCTTCTCGAACTGACCGTTTTTCGGCTTATCGCCAAGTACGACATAGCTGATTTTTACGAATTTGGACGTATCAGCTGCTTTATTGCCATCATCCGTGTTCGTGCTCCCCTTATTGCCGTTTTCCGTGTTCGTACTCCCTTTATTGCCGCTTCCCTTTTTATCTCCGTTGCTGCCGGAACAGGCCGCAAGGCTGATGATCATCATTACAGCGATTAGCAGAGCGGAAATCTTCTTGACGTTCGACATCTCACTTCTCCCCTTTGTTTTCATGATTCGGGCTTCGCCCTTTATGTGAAGAGACCCTTGCAGGCCTGCGGCACATCAGCCTTTTACAGCACCTACTGTAATTCCCTTAATGAAATACCGTTGCACGAATGGGTAGAACAAGATGACAGGGCCCGTCGCAACCACCGCGGTAGCCATCTTCATCGATTCCAGCGGCATATCACGAAGCTGCACATTGGATGCAGCGGACGAATTGCGGATAAAGTCAGCGCTGGTTACGACATTGTACAAAAACAGCTGTAGCGGCCTGTACTTCATATCCGCCGAAAGGAACAGCATCGAGTTGTACCACTCATTCCAGTAGCCAAGAGCGATAAACAGCCCGATGGTTGCTAACGCCGGCGTAGTCATCGGCAAAATCAGCTTTAGAAAAATGGTAAAGTCGCCTGCTCCATCGATCTTCGCTGATTCGGTAATGGCATGCGGGATCGAGCGAACGAAGCTTTTCATCATGATGATGAGAAATGGACTAAGCAGTCCCGGAAGAAGGATGGCAAGATAATTGTCCTTCAGCGTCAAATATTGCGTCATCAGCAAGTAAAAGGGCACAAGGCCGCCGGAGAACAGCGTCGTGAAATAAATGAAAAACGAAATGCCATTTCGATAGCCGAAGTCTGGGCGCTGCAGTGCATAACCCGTCATCGCCACGAGGAAGAGACCAAAGATCGTTCCAACAATGGTGATTCCCATCGTGACAAGGTAGGAGCCAATAATGAGATCGGGGTTTTCAAATACGATTTTGTAAGCAAAGGTGCTGAAGTCGCGCGGCCACAGGTTGAAGCCGTACTTCTTGATTGTGCCTTCTGCTGTCAATGAGGTGCCAAGCACGAGCAAGAAGGGCAATAAACAGCATATCGAAAAACATGTAATGAAAAGATAACCAAAACCTTTGACGATGATGCCACTTATGTCTGTCCGAATGCTGCGTGATTCATCCCTATTTTCCATATGTGACACCTCCTAAAATAACGAGTTTTCAGGCGAGGCCTTCTTCACAAGCCARTTGGCTGTTAAGACGACTACAAAACCGAACAAGGATTGATATAAGCTTACTGCGCTGCCAAGTGAGAAGTTGAAGTTTGTCATCAGGGCACGGAATACGTAAGTCTCGATAATATCCGTTGTTGGATATAGGGCTGTGTTGTTTGCGCCTACTAAGTTGAAAAACAAACCGAAGTTGCCTTTAAGAATGCCGCCGAGCGAGAACAGCATCAAGATGATGAAGGTTGGCTTTAACCAAGGAAGCACGATGTAAATAATGCGTTGGAAGGCATTGGCGCCGTCAATCTCGGATGCCTCGATAATTTCATTGTCCAGCCCCATGATGGCTGCAAAATAAATGATCGAGCCGTATCCAGTGGACTGCCATAGGTAGGTGAGTACGATGATAAACGGCCATATTTTCGGATCAGAATAGGTTTTGACAGGCTCCATGCCTAACGATTCCAGCAAGCTGTTCAATAAGCCGTAGTCATAGCTCAAGATGTTGTAGGCGATAAGCCCGATTAGAACGGCAGATATAAAGTGAGGTAAAAACATAAGCGTTTGCGTGATCTTCTTGAACCATTTGCGCCGAATCTCATTCAGTAGAATAGCTACAAAAATTTGCATGACATTTCCGAGCACAATGAATACCAAATTGTAAGCTACCGTATTAAATGAGAGCCGCCATAGATCACCATTCATGACGAGAAAGCGAAAGTTGTCAAATGCAACAAACGGGCTTTTGAAGATGCCATCGGAGTAGTTGTAGTTAATAAAAGCTAGATACAAGCCGGGCATCGGCAAGTAAGCAAATATAAGAAAGAAAGCGATGGCCGGCAAACACATGATTAACAACGTTTTGTTGTTCCAAAATCGTCTAAGCTTGCCGCTGCTCATTCGCTTCTGCTTCCTTTGGGGAGCCCGCTCGACTATGGTCGTTTCCATCCTTCTTCCCCCTTGTCGTCATTGCTAGACGGATATGAATTGAATTGCTTCCAAACGCCCTTGCTTCTCTTGATCAACCGCTTCCAGCAGTATCGTTAAGCTTCCTTCTACACCCTCATACCATGCTCCCGGCAAGTAAAAGGAATCCGGGCTTCCGCCTGACATGACAGGCCTGCTCGTTTGGCTTGGCAGCCATAGTCGTCCAACGATTCTTCCTTCCAGAAACACTGTCATTTTGAGGCTAGTGCCGGAAACCTTCGCTCTCCACCCTTTGCCTGCTTCTGAATTCACGGTAGTCGCATACAGCCATGCGGTTTCACCTGGCTCCAATGAGATGGGGAATTCAGTTGTTCCGCTTTGAGACCGCAAGCTTTCCGCATGCTCCAGAAGCTCTTCCTCCTCTGCCGCATAAACTGCAAAGTTGTCGGCCTCTTGGCCTTCATACAAGTAAACCTGCCCAGATGGTAAACCAAGCACTCTCTCAACGAATACAGTAAGCTCTACGGATTGCCCTGCCGTCACATGCTCAGAGATATTAAAGTATGGATCAAACGGATGCACCTCGCCTATTTCCTTTCCGTTTACAAAGAGCCGAGCAAGTGATTCAATGCCTTGAAAATGCAGCGTCCACGAGTCTGCCGCTTCCGATGCACGGAATGTTTTTCGGTAATATTCGAAAGCCGGATGATCAGGAGACATCCAGCCGCCAAAGTTAACGATCGGCCACATGCTGCAATCGGGCGACTCGATCAGCTCCTTGCGCAAAATCCGATCCGCAGCCCGGTAGACACTCCAGTTACGGCTAAGGTCTCTAACCTCTGTAATGGCTGACAATCCTTTAATCCCCTTCATCGCATGCAATCGAAGCCCGGGAAGCCTAGCATCGTCAAAGTTTGAATGTCCCCATATCTCCACTCTGGCAAGCAGCTTGCCATCTTGTAGGCCATTGCTTAAATGAAGATAAGTACTGCCTCCCCCAGCCACTGCCGTTCCCGCGTATTCTCCTCCCGCATACAGCGACACAACATCACTGCCTGAGCGAATAAGAATACCTTTTACCGCTTTGTCTTCAGGCAGTCGAACCGTCGCTTCATACCAAGCATACCCTCGGTAAATTTCATGCTGTTCTAAGTAATCTGCTTTTCTTGAAGCGGATGGGCCTCTCTTATCCTTTTTATTCATAGGTGATGCCGCATCAAAATAATTTAGGCGCCACTCAGCAGCTGCCATTTCAGTGCGATCCGAATAATGGAGCGGCTTGCCATGATTAATGGTGTCATCAGCATCGTTTAACCCTTCTGAATAAAGCGCTTTCATTCTGTCGGTAATAAATAGCTTCAACGTATGCCCATCCGAAGTAATAATGGAACAGACGCTATCTTCTTTACCTTCAAAGGCGATCCTGACCTTGCCTCCCTCTATCGTTTCCACAGTTGCGTTCAGAGCTTGCATATCCACCGGCGCTGCATCTAGCAGCAATACAATTTCACCATAACCTTCTGTATGAAAAGCGAGACTTGCACCTGTATCATTTGTTTCTGCCATATATAGCTCCGCTGTCGAGCTCTCTAGTGATCCTTCTACTCCCCAATGCTGTAGAGGAACTTGAGAAGGCAGCGCCAGCGACCTGCCCGATTTGAGCTTAAAGCTGCTCGCAGCTTTTGTATTCGTATCATTCTCCATCACGATGGCTAGTTCTTTATCCTGATCATCTAAATTCGTAACAAATAGGAGTTTTCCGCCGCCCTTTAACTGCAGGGCATAGGGGCCAACAACTCTATCGCTTTGTCCAATCAGCTTCCAATCCGTGCTTAAGCCTTGGCTTTCTGCCTCAGCAAGCGGAGTACCGTAAGCTGCAATCATCCGTCCAAGCAGCCTGCCTTCATATGCTTCCTCGCGGATATGCCCTTCAGGAGAAATCATGCCGCCAAAATCATAGTCCGACGTCATAAACGCTAGCGGCTTGCCCCAATTGTTCGTCGCATTCGTGAAGCCAAAATCCGTTCCCGATACCTGCAAATACGGACCGAGCAGCTTGGCGCCGCAGGAGAGCAATCTACGTAGGAGGTAATGTGCACGGTTCGTCTCCGTTACGAGCAGCGGATAACCTAGTTTAGCCAAGGTTCCACTGTAGTGAAGCACCTTGTCTTCAAAATCAGCCTCCCGATTATCTGGATAGAAATTACAGGTTGGCACCACATCCTCTGCGAGTCCCGATGCTTGCAGCAAGCCGCCCTGACCAGCACAAGCGAACAGCGGCACGGTTATTCCGTGATTAAGCACCATATCGCGCAGTGCACTAATATATCCTTTGGGGTCATGACAATCATAGAAATCGAGCTCATTATCCAGTTGAACACCGATTACCGTTCCGCCCTCACCTGCTTGGTTCTGCTTTAGCAAAGGCAGGATGTGATCAAACCATTTGGAAACATAGCCGAGGAATTCAGCATCGTTATCGCGAAGCTTCAGTCCCTTCGTAAGCAGATAAGCCGGAAGTGCTCCGCCATCCCACTCCGAGCAAATGTAGGGGCCAGGTCTTGCGACGACGTATAGTCCTACTTCGGCAGCCGTTGTCAGGAATGCGGCGATGTCATGCTCTCCGCTGAAATCCCATTCTCCTTCTGCTGTTTCATGATAGTTCCATGGAAAATACACATCGATGCTGTTATAACCAAATGCCTTTAGCTGCTCCATCCTCTCCTTCCAAAGCGCGCTTGGAATACGGAAGTAAAACAGCGAGGCACATAGCAAAATATGAGGGGTTTCCTGAATCTTCACGGCATCCGCATCAAATCGCACGGCTGCTTTCGCTCCAATGTCCATGACCATGTCAAAACCTCCAACGAATTAGACTAAAAAACCGAAATGTGTAACCCGTTTCATGTAACCCGTTACATTTTTAGATAAAAATAAATACACGTCATGACCGGGATAAACAGAAMGCAATTCTGTACGGTTCGCTGATGTGTATTTATGTGTTGGCTTCTGGAAAGAAGCGATCTCGCTGTAAATGTAACGGGTTACATTATTGTAGGTGACACCTTGTTATCTTTTCACATTTTGATTGTATTCAACATTGTAAGCGTTGTCAATAATTATTTGAAAACGCAATTTTAAGCATTATTTTGCTTTGAAGGTGGAGCTGTAGACTCTCTTACAACGAGCTCCGGCCTTAATTTGGTGCTCTTATTCACTTTGTTTTTCGTAATCATTAGGTGGAGCAGCTCCGCTGCGTTCCGGCCTACCTCATAACATTTTAGAGAAATCGTCGTTAATTCTGGAATGCTGTTCGAGGCATAAGGAATATCGTCAAACCCAATCAGCGATAGGTCCTGCGGCACGCGAAGCCCTGCTTTGTGAGCAACCTTCATAACGCCGATAGCTACTAAATCGTTCGCGCAAAATATAGCGGTTGGTCGCTCGGGCAGCTCCAGCAGTTGATGCATTAGCTTCTTACCCGCTTCAACGGAAAAGCCGCCATCGCGTATCCATTCCTTGCGAGTCTGGACTCCGTTTTTTTCCATCGTTTTCACAAAACCGCGAGTACGCTGAATCGTATTGGACATGTTTTTGTACCCGCCAACAAATGCAATATCCGTATGTCCTAAGTCAATCAAATGCTGTGTCGCAAGCTCTGCGCCCTCCAACTCATCGGCATATACACGAGTCATCCCTTCACCGGGGAGATTGCCGTTAATGAGCAGCAGCGGCACGCGTTTACTAGCTTCAACCACTTCACTTACAAGATCTTTGCTTGGCTTAGCAAGGTTAATTCGTCCGCCTATCATCACAATCCCGTCTACTTGCTTCTCCATCAGAATACTCAAATATTGCGACTCTCGCACATATTGCTCTGCTGAATCTCCGTTCGTTGATACCGTATCGCATAGAAAAAAAGTGTAGCCTTTGCTGCGCGCTTCTTGATCCAAGCCTGACAAAACCTCTGGAAAAAAAGGGTTCGTAATATCTGGCAAAATAACGCCTATCATTCCCGTTTCCTTCTTAAACAGGCTTCTTGCAATGGCATTCGGCTGAAACTGATGTTTCGCAATTAACTCCATAACTCGCTCTCTGGTTGACTTTTTTACCGGAGCCGTATTATTAATGACGCGCGACACAGTGGCTACTGAGACGTTCGCTTCCCTAGCAATATCATATACAGTAACCGGCTTGATAGCAGCTCACTCCTCAGTCCAAAGTTCTATTCTTCAGTAGAATAACAGACTTTTGTTTAAATAGAAACGAACATTTCCTATTATTTACAACGAAAGCCAAGAGGAACTAGAGCGCTTTCCCCTAGACTCCGCTTGGCTTGTGCTGCCTATTTATTCACTTTTCTCCGAGTGAAGCTCGATAGGCTGTCTTCGTTTTCACCATCTCATGCCTCCGCTTTATCCATACACTCACGCCAGCTGCTGCCATAATCATCCCCGTGGCGACAAA
Organism: Paenibacillus sp. TAF43_2; assembly: GCF_052113545.1. Taxonomy (NCBI): domain Bacteria; kingdom Bacillati; phylum Bacillota; class Bacilli; order Caryophanales; family Paenibacillaceae; genus Paenibacillus; species Paenibacillus sp. TAF43_2. The sequence goes on along the minus strand of NZ_JBFRDK010000154.1, from coordinate 1,754 downwards.
GATCCAGTGGATGCCTAAGGCTAGGCCTAACAAACCTCCGATGAGCGGACCAAGCATTGCACCAAACTGATTCGCGCTTGTCGTTAACCCAAATGATCTGCCTCTAAACTGCTCATCTGTGCTTTGGACAACCAGAGTATTGACGATAGGCGCTATGCCAGCCATAAATAAACCGAATATGAATTGCACGATAGCGAAAAGCCATAATTGTTGGACAAAAAACTGCATGCTAATGATCGACCCCGCGCAGAACAGGCATACGACGAGAATCCGGTAGAAGCCCTTCTTCTCACCAAGCCTTCCCCAAACTGGCGATGCCAAAATGCCTGCTATTCCGATAAGCGAGAGCACAAAACCAGCTGACAGCTCCGCTCCTTGCAGCCCCCCTTGCAGCTTGGCAATATGAAGGGTAATGAGCGGCTGTATCATATTAATCGATAGCTGAACGATAACGAGCAGCAGCAGCATACTCATGAGTGCACGATTGCGAAAAGCCATCCGATAAGTGATTGGCTTTTCTTTTTTCGTTGCGGCCGCTGCCCCTTCAGATGTGTCCGCTTTTCCTTCTCTCACCCATACAATAACCGCCACTGTCGCAGCTAAAATAATAAACGCAGCGACAACAAAGGATCTGCGAAGCCCAAATGCTTCAGCCAACAGCCCGCCGAATAATGGTCCGAGAATACCGCCAGTCATCGTACCCGCTTGCATCATACCAAGGCTCCAGCCAAGCTTCTCCTTCGGTGCAACTGATGCTACGATCGACATGGATGCTGGAACAAATCCACCCACAAAGCCATGCAGCATTCTCACGCCGACGAGCTGCCATGGCGTTTGCACAAAAGCGATCAGCGCATAAATAATAGCTAAGCTGAGTCCTGCTCGTATGACCATTTTCCGCTTCCCATACTTGTCTGCAAGCATCCCCCATAAGGGAGYCATCACTGCTCCGACGAGGAAAGCTGAGGAATGCACAATTCCAGCCCATAGGTTGACGGAGCTTTCCGGCACCCCCAAATCGAACAGAAATAGCGGCAGGAACGGTACGGACATCGTATAGCTTGAGCTGCAAAAAAGAACGCCGAACCATAAAATCCACATGGTACGCTTCCATGGTTCCATACTCGGCAACCTCCAGCAATTTCCGTGTCATTTACACTATTAACCACTATACGCCTCCTTTACCATTTGTTCAAAAACCACTATAAGGTGCAAAAACAAGAAAACCCGAGACAAACCACGTCAAATGATGGTTAACGAGGTTATTTGCGCTTAGAGGGACAGTCTGGAAAATGGCATCTTAATACCTAGAGTGCAGCCTCTCTATAATCAGCTGCCGCCATTTTATCCCCAAATAACAGAAGGGGCTGTCCCAAAAGTTAGAACCTATGCGTGCTTACTGCTCCATTTCCACSTYGAACAAACGYTGCCGCAASTCTGTAAACACATATTTGTTCTTACAGACAACAAACCTAKYSTTTTCTCTCGCTGTAAGAACCTATGCGTGCTTACAGCTCCATTTCCACCTCGAACAAACGCTCCCGCAACTCTGTAAGTGCATATTTGTTCTTACAGACAACAAACCTAGCTTTTTCTCTCGCTGTAAGAACCTATGCGTGCTTACAGCCACATTTCCACCTCGAACAAATGCTGCCGCAACTCTGTAAACACATATTTGTTCTTACAGACAACAAACCTAGCCTTTTCTCTCGCTGTAAGAACCTATGCGTGCTTACAGCTCCATTTCCACCTCG
>NZ_JBFRDK010000153.1:0-15250 GCF_052113545.1 Paenibacillus sp. TAF43_2 | reverse complement strand
CTTACAGACAACAAACCTATTGTTTTCTCTCGCTGTAAGAACCTATGCGTGCTTACAGCTCCATTTCCACCTCGAACAAACGCTGCCGTAACTATGTAAGCGCATATTTGTTCTTACAGACAACAAACCTAGCCTTTTCTCTCGCTGTAAGAACCAATGCGTGCTTACAGCTCCATTTCCACCTCGAACAAACGCCGCCGCAACTCTGTAAGCGCATATTTGTTCTTAAAGACGACAAACCTCACCTTTTCTCTCGCTGTAAGAACCTATGCGTGCTTACAGCTCCATTTCCCGCTCGAACAAACCCTGTCGCTGCTCTGTAAGCAAATATTTGTTCTTACAGACAACAAACCTAGCTTTTTCTCTCGCTGTAAGAACCTATGCGTGCTTACTGCTCCATTTCCACCTCGAACAAACGCCGCCTCAACTCTGTAAGCGCATATTTGTTCTTACAGACAACAAACCTAGCCTTTTCTCTCGCTGTAAGAACCTATGCGTGCTTACTGCTCCATTTCCACCTCGAACAAATGCTGCCGCAACTCTGTAAGCGCATATTTGTTCTTACAGACAACAAACCTAGCCTTTTCTCTCGCTTTAAGAACCTATGCGTGCTTACAGCTCCATTTCCCACCTCAATCGCCTACCATTTATTTAAGCAAACATAAAATAGACCAAAACAGAAAAATGGCGGCACTGGAATCGGTTCCTGTGTCGCCATTTTTTCAATATTCATATGGTTTTTAATTAAATCCAAATATCTCTTCAGCGAGTTTAACTCTTTTTGGACACCCTCTTTCTGCTAGTTAACCGATGCCGCTAAAATATCGCCATAAGCCCAGTGCTTGCTAGCAACATCCTTCCATGGGGATGGTGTTACGCCGACTAGTTTGCCTCTGCCCAGCATTTTGTTGATCATGCTGACTGCTTCAGCACGTGTCAGCGCGTTATTAGGCTTAAAGCTTCCATCCGCATAACCATTAGTGATTCCAGCGGCTTGCACATTTAGAATAGCTGCCTTCGCCCAATGAGTCGAAATATCGGTAAATCCTGCTCCAGTCTTTGGTGCAGCACCGATAAGTGTGGATATAAGCTTCGCCATTTCAGCGCGTGTCATTGCTTTTTCAGCACCAAACGTTCCATCTTCATACCCTTGCATTAAGCCCATTTTTGTTACTTTCGAAATCGCATCCTTCGCCCAATTGCCTGCGAGAACATCATTATAAGGAATGTCCGCCGCAGTTGCTTCCTGCTTCACGATTCTTGACAGAATAACCGCCATCTCAGCACGAGTAATCTTATTTTCCGGCCTAAATGTACCATCCCCATAACCATTCATATAAGCGGCACCCAAGCTAGAATCGGCTAAGCCTTCCACATGGACGAGTGAAAAAAGACTGAATTTGTCGACTGTGAATTGAAGGCCCATCTCGCCCTTGTCGTTAAACGGTACGATAATGCCCTTCAGCAGCTGCTTTGTTCCATCGCTGTGCTCGATATATACAGCCAGGTCCTTCCGGTCTGCTTCGCTCAGCGTCACATCCTTCAAAGGCAAAATGAGGGTTACATTGCCTTTTGGCATATTTGTTTCAATGCTCATCGGACGGCCTATTATAGATGCCTCTTTATTTCCTGCAACGATCCTTAACATCGCTTCTTTATTCGCTCGACCCGCAATTTCCTGCTTCTTTGCTGCCTCCGAAACCGGTGTTAAACGAATGAACAGATCCTCCAGTGATGACTGAAGCAAGCCGCTAGCCACCATTATCTTAACGTTTTCTGTCGATATTCCTAAATCAATTTTTGCATCTGCGAACACTTTATTTGCTTCCTTCGGTAGAGTGACAGAAGTTAGCATTACCTCATCCTTCGTATCAGGAATCGTGATATTAACCAATTTGTGTCCCGCTGCTGTGACGCTGTCTACAGCTTTTTGCGCTTGATCAACAGTAATCGGCACATCATCCAATTTCTTGCCATCCGCTTGTGTCGTACGCGTGATTACAACCTTAGCGGCATTTTCAACATCAATCGTGATGAGCTCCTTAGCTGGAGCACTCGTGATTATAGGTGCCGATGTTGGTGTTATCGATGGCGTTGCCGACGGCGTTGCTGACGGTGTTGCTGTTGCTGTTGGTGTTGCTGACGGCGTTGCTGACGGTGTTGCTGTTGCTGTTGGTGTTGCCGTTGGTGTTGCCGTTGGCGTTGCTGACGGTGATGCTGTTGCCGTTGGTGTTGCTGACGGTGTTGCTGTTGCCGTTGGTGTTGCTGACGGTGTTGCTGTTGCCGTTGGTGTTGCTGACGGCGTTGCCGATGGCGCTGTTGTTGGCGTCGCCGATGGCAACGTCGCCGCATTCACCTCAAACTTCACACCATCCACCAACATATACTCGCCGGATTTTTTAACCGCCTTAATCGTATGAACGCCATTTGCTAGCCCAGATATGWTGTACACCGCTTGCTGGGTCAGTCTGCTCGCATGATGCGCGCTTACCGTTTCTTTAAATACATCGTCAACGTAAATGTCTATGTCACCTTGAGAAGCTGACTTCGGCGCAATTAATGTTATGCCGGTTCCAGTGAATGAATATTCAACATAATCGCCATCCGTTTCCGTCGTGTGCAGGTCATTTTGATAATCGCCTTTGTAGGAAATGGCTAAGCTCAACACTCCATCCGGCTGTGCGGCAAGATATTCTTTTTTAACTGTAATCACACTACCCGATATCGTGTAATCACTGCCCGCCGCAAGCGTTGCAGCGCCATTCGTCACACCAAGTAGATTGCTGCCATCAATACTAAGCGTTGTCGTTACATCGGCTTGTGCCGTCTTGTCAAAGCTTGCAGCATCCGGACTAATCATATCTGCAATTCTAAACTGTAATTGGTCTAACAGCATATAATACCCGGATTTCTTAACGACCTTAATTTTATGTGTTCCTTCAGACAATCCCTCAATACTATAAACCGTCTGCCTAATTTGCCGGTTAGTATTGTACGTGCTGATCGTTTGCTTAAACACGTCATCCACATAAACTTCGATATCCCCTTGCGAGGAATCTTTCTCCGTTACGATCTCAATGCCTGTTCCCTCAAACCCATATTCAAAATAATCGTTGTTCGCCTCCGTGTAATGGACATCATCCTTGTAATCGCCTAATCCACGATTTCTGCCATGCTGCCATGCACCCTTATAAGAGATTCCGCTATCATCATTATTAATAGATACATAGCGGCCTCTAGACGTATCGCTTACTGCGATAGCCAGTATTTGCGCAGCTCCACCGCTAAAAGACAACGTCAGATTGGTCATTCCATTTGGCTTGGCCGCAAGGAATTCCTTCTTAATCGTAAGCTGGTCGCCTGACAACTGATAATCGACGCCTGCCTGCAAAGCCGCCGCACCATCAGCAATACCGCTCAAGCTGTTTCCGTTAAAGGTAAGCTTCGTCCAAATATCTGCTTGTGCATTCGCTCTTTTGTCGAAGCTTAATGCACTTGGAACCATTGTGCTGTTCTGTCCTGTCGTATCGCTTACTGCGATGGATAAAGTCTGTGCCATTCCGTGATCAAAGCTAAAGCTTAGACTCACCATGCCGAGCGGCAATGAAGCCAGATACGCTTTATTAATCGTGACTGTATCGTCCAAAACGATATAATCGCTGCCTGCCGCCAACGTCGTTATGCCATTCGAAATACCGACAAGCGTATTTCCATTCAGCGTTAACGTTGTTGCGATATCTGCTTGCATATCTGCCTTCTTATTGAAGCTAGCTGTGACTGGGTTAATTGTGCTGTTTGCAGCAGATGAATCACTTACAGCAATCGCTAACGTCTGCGTCGCTCCGCCATCAAAGGTAAAGATCAAGCTCGCAGTCCCAAGAGGCTGTGCCGCCAAATATTCCTTTTTAAGCGTCACCACATTGCCATCAACCGTATAATCCGTGCCCGCTATCAAGGCTCCTGAACCATCTGTAATACTGCTTAGGCTGCTTCCATTAACTGTTGTCGAAAGAGTAAAATCAGCCTGCTCCCCATCAGCCTTATCAAACATTCCACTGCTCGCGCTAATTAAATCCGGCACACTAATTCTCAGCTTATCAAGCAGCAGGAAGTAACCAGACTTCTTCACTGCTTTAAGCGTGTGGGTTCCGTTAGTGAGCCCAATTATGTTGAATACAGGCTGCTGTGCCAGCCTTCCGATGTTGTAGGTGCTGATCGTTCGCTGGAATACGTTGTCCACATAGATGTCAATTTCACCTTGTGAAGGGTCCAGTTCGGTAATAAATTCAATGCCCGTTCCCGTAAACGTATACTCAAAATAATCGTTGTTGTTCGCCTCCGCATAATGCACATCATCCATATAATCGCCAAGTCCGCGGTTATAGCTGCGGTTCCAGCCGCCTGTATAGACAATAGAAGGATGATCATCATTGATAGAAATCGAGCCGCCTAGAGATGTATCCCTTACGACTAAGGAAACATGCTGCTCCGCTCCTGCACTGAATGAGAAGGTTAAAGCCGTCGTTCCCATAGGAAGCCCCGCTAGATACTCCTTCTTAATCGTCAGCTGGCTTCCCGAAACGGTGTAGTCCGTGCCAATTGCCAAAGCGTTTCCTTCATGCGCAGCGCCCGTTAATTCATTGCCGTTTAACGAGGCCGTAAGCGTAATATCAGCTTGATTGGACAGCTTCTTATCAAAACTCACTGTTGCAGGAGTAACCCTGCTATCTCTTATTGTCGTGTCGGTTACGGTTATGGCAAAGGTCTGTGATGCCCCGCCGCTAAACGCAAATGTTAAATTCGTGATGCCTGCCTGTCTTGCTGCTAGGTACTCTTTTTTAATCGTAACGGTATCACCTGATATGGTGTAATCCGTACCAGACACCAGTACCGTTCCATTGTTAGTGATACTATTCAGTGTATTTCCGTTCAGCGTCATTACCGTCGCAGCATCAGCCTGCTCCGAAGTCTTCTTATTAAAGCTTGCCGCAGATGGGCTAATGCTGCTGTTTTGCGCTGTGTTATCCCTTACATCAATAATGAGATTTTGCTTGTCTCCGACTAGTTCCTTCCCGCCGCCACGAACCCAATGGCCCGAATATTTCATTCCGGTATCGTCGTCATTAGCAGCTGCTGTTCCATCCTGTGCCACTACCTTGAATAGACGCGAAGCATGGGAAGCCAAATTTTCATCACTGTATCCAGTCGCAAATGAGCCCAAATCCTCATGGCTCCACAGATCACGGACAGTGGCTGGACCGGTAATGCCAATATCACTCCAATTCACGTTAACCGTCACAGCAGAGCTTCCAAGATTAAAGAGCCCAACCGTATAGCTTCCATCCCCGTTATTCGCATACCACACCTGCTGCTCCGTCGCTGTCGATACAGGATGCCCCGGCCTGCCAGCCTGATTGACCGCGATTACTTCTTCATTCGTCAACAGCTCGATGCCGTAATCGTCCAAATTTGTCATGTCATTGCCGATGTATAATTGCGCCGATGAAATCGCCCAGAACGACATCGCCGTCATCCGCTCGTCCTTCGTGATGCCGTCCATTGTTCCATTTCCGATATTCAATGAATCAAAGTCATTCCAGCCGCCTGGACCTGCATGACGCCAGAACTGTTCTGCTTTCGGGAATAACCTAGCGATATTAGGCCAAGCCGTTAAACCTCCGTTGCCGCAGTAGCATTCGATGTCCCAGTCCACACGCCATCCGTTTGCATACTGCTTCCAGTAATCGATGTATTTGATATCAAGCGCCCAGGAAAGCTCCAGCCAAATTTGGTGGGGAGCCAGCGCCTGCGACCAAGCCTTTACATCGTCACGCGCATCCAGCGAAAGGTCAGAAATGCCTGAGCCTGGCGTCACGCTGTCAAATTTCAAAAAGTCGATGCCCCATTCTCCATAAAGGTCGGCAATTGAATTTATGTAGCTCTGCGCGCATGGCTGGCTGAAATCTATTTTGTAGCCAAGCCCCCAATAATCCGACTCCTGAATCGGCTGAGCCGCGATGTCCTTCATTGAGCAGCCGGGAGCGCCATAGATCGGCAGATCCTGATCATACGCTTGCGGCGATAAACCTGGAATGCCATACAAGCCGATCTTTTGCCCATTCGCRTGGACGTAATCAATCACCTCTTGAAAGCCATTTGGATATAAAGTTGTACTCGGGATTGGCCGCCCATACTCGTCCATTCCGCCATTCCATGCCGCATCGATATTAATATACTCGTAGCCATAAGGCTGGAGCTTCTCATGCATTGCATCCGATTGAGCTTTAATATTGTCTGCGTTAATCCACTGCCCATTGCCCGTATAAACCTGCAAGCTGTAGCTGCTCCAGCCCATATATGGCTTCGCAGCTAATCCATTATTCGCCGCCTCCGCAACATCTGTTTTTGGTATCACGATTCCCAGCTGCGCTGTAATCATCACAACGATTAGCAGCCACAAGCGTGATTTCTTCATTATTTGCGTCATTATTTAGCTCCTTTGTTTACGAAATARGATCAGGCTTTTATCTCGCAATAAAGAACCTGATCCTTTGATATCACTATTATTTAAATGATTGGTCGTATGCTTTTTGCAAAATTTCGAGATAACGATCGATCTTCAGATCCTTGAGTCCCTTCACGTAACCGTCCCAATCCTTCTCCAGCGATTTGTTTCCGGTAATGAATTGAAGCGCATTTTGCTCAATAAATGACTTAATGTTTGTTTGCAAAATGCTTGCCTCATCGATTTCCGCTGAATCAATCCAAATTGCCCACAATGGGAAAAGCTCCTTCGGCTCGTGGCCTTGGTACAGAAGCGTCGCTTGGTACAATCTGCGCTCATAGTTGGCGGAATCATAAATATCCGTACCTTGAACCCAGCTGTCTCGGTATTCCCTTGGCATGTAGAAGTGAGCCGTTCCGCTCCAGCCTGCATTACGAGGGGCTTCGCCTTCAACCGCAGGAATCGTTGCTACCTTCGGGGTAACGCCTTCTCCAAGCGCTACCTCGCCTTCCTTCGGCTTTCTCCAGTCGATGCCTTCCATGCCGGAAGCGCCGTTCGTTTGTCCTTCTTCTGTAAACATGTAATCCACCAATTTAATAAGCGCAATCTTTTGTTCTTCAGATGCTTTATTTGTGATTACAAATTTTGCTCCCGGCGCAACGCCGCCGCCATCATGAGTCGCGAACGAGCCATGTGGTCCTGTAAGCGGAGGTACGGGGTTGTAATCAGCTGAGTTTTTGTTGCCTACATCGATGTTTACGAAGATAGCAGGATGCATGCCGGCGCCAGCGCCCAAAATTTGAGCATCGCCATTTTCGCCAATCTTTTTGAAAGCTTCCGCGTTTTGGGCAAAGGCACCCGGATCGATTAAGCCTTCATCGTATAACGATTTAATATACGTTAAGCCTTCTCTCCATTCCGGCTTAAGCGCAGCCGACTCAACTTTACCGTTGGTTAGATTCAAGTAATTGCGGTCATCGTCATAGACAAAACCATTCATGAGGAATGGAATGACGCGTACGCCAAAGTCCTCAATTGAACCGCTGAGCGGCACTTCATCGGCAATGCCATTGCCGTTTGGATCTTGTGTTTTGAATGCTTTCAATACAGCTTTAAACTCTTCAGGCGTTTTTGGCATTTCCAGCTGCAATTTATCCAGCCATTTCGTATTCAACCACATTTTGTTCGGATACGAGCAGTGGAAGCACTGGCTGTAAGCGACAAGTCCGTAAATATTGCCATCGGGTGCCGTGTTGAACGCTCTTAAGTCAGAGTTATTTTCCATAGCTGCTTTAATGTTTGGCGCATATTGCTCGATCAGATCGTTCAGAGGCACCAGCACCCCTTGCTTTCCGTACTTCACAACATCAGCCTGCGTGAATTGATCAATATAGCCAGGAAGCATATACGCATCCGGGTAATCCCCGCTCGCTAATGAAATTTGACGTTTTTCCTTCGCGCCATCCGGAGGTGTCGTTTCAAATTTAAGTTTTATGTTGAATTTTTCTTCTACAAATTTGGTGAATTTATTCGTTGCCATATCGATATTCGGCTCTTGTACCGCAAAAATCGTAATTTCAACCGGTGCGGTTGCTCCCGTCTCTTCCGATTGTGCCTTTGGCGTATTTGTTGCCTTATTCGTGTTGGAAGTTCCTTTATTATTCGAGCACGCGGCAAGCACCAAGCTGATCATCAGCATGATTGCGAGCAAACTTACGAGTCTCTTTTTCAAATGTATCGCTCCCTTTTTCGATTTGTGCCATACTTTTGCATTGCAATCACACTACAAATGAACCACCTCCTCTCATGCAAACCAGCGCAGTTTCTGCCTCTTTCCGGTTAGCCTTTGACTGAGCCAACAAGCATCCCTTGTACGAAATAACGCTGTACGAAAGGATAAATAATAAGAACTGGCAGCGTAGCTACTACGATCAGCGAATATTTAAGCAGCTCTGACAGCTGCTGCCTTTCCACTTGCTTCAAGGCATCCGTTACGCTTGCGCTGTTGTTCATAATGATGATGCTCCTCAGAACGAGCTGAAGCGGAAACAGCTTCGCTGATTTGAGATAGATTAAGGCATCGAAGTAGGCATTCCATTGACCTACGCCGTACATTAGGAAAAGCACCGCAAGAATGGGCTTGGATAACGGAATAACCACGCTTCGCATAAATCTGATGTCGCTGCAGCCATCGATCTCGCTTGCTTCAAACAATTCGTCTGGAATGGACGACTGGAAGAAGGAGCGTGCAATAATCACCTGCCATACCCAAACCGCATTCGGAATGAGCAGCGCCCAACGCGAATCGATCATGCCAAACTCCTTCACCACCATGTACGTCGGAATCAAACCGCCGCTGAAGAGCATGGTGAACGTAATGAGCATCATAATGACGCTGCGGCCAAAAAAGGATTTACGCGACATCGGATACGCAATCATGACCGTAAGCGCTACGCTGATCAACGTTCCTGCTGCGGTATAAAATAGCGAGTTCCCGTACCCACTCATAATTTCCGGCGTATCGAATAGAACCTTAAAGCCCTTAAAGGAAATATCAACGGGCCACAGCCAAACACGGCCGGAAGTAACGGCTGCCGGGCTGCTGATCGAGCTGCTGATAATATAAATGAGCGGATAAATAACCGCGATCAACACAACCGCCAATATGACATAAATAATGAACAAAAAAATCTTATCGCCTGTTGAATCCTTAATCGTTTGTCTGATTGGTGCCTGCGATGCTATCTTCGTTGATGCCATAGGCGCACTCCCCTTTTACCAAATGCTTGATTTCATAAACCGTTTGGCCAAACCGTTAACCGTGAACAGCAGCAAGAGATTGATGAATGAATTAAACAAGCCTACCGCTGTAGCGAAGCTGTAATTGGCATTTAAGAGCCCAATTTTGTACACGTATGTGGCGATTATTTCGGAATTAACGATATTGAGCTGATTTTGCAGCAAATAGATTTTCTCGAAGCCAATCGCCATTACGCTTCCTACATTTAAAATGAGAATGATCGTAATGGTCGGCAAAATACCCGGCAAATCAACGTGGACGATTTTCTGAAATCTCGAAGCGCCATCCACTTTGGCAGCCTCATAAAGCGTAGGATCGATGCCCGCAAGCGCCGCCAAATAAATGACCGCGGAATAACCAGCCGTCTGCCAAATATCCGACCAAACAAAGATCGATCGGAACATGCTGGCTTCACCAAGGAAGTTGACCGATTCCATTCCGAAGTAGTTCAAAGCCACATTCACAAAGCCAAGCCGCGGCGCCAGAAACATCATAATGATCGATACCATAACGACTGTAGATATGAAATAAGGAGCGAAGGTGACCAGCTGTACAAGCCGTTTGAAACGGCCATTTCGCACTTCATTAAGCATCAATGCCAAAATAATTGGAATCGGAAACCCCGCGAGCAATAAATAACCGCTGACGTATATGGTGTTCTTGACCAGCGTCCAGAACATCGGATTTTCAAAGAAAAGCCTAAAGTTTTTGAGCCCGACCCATTCGCTGCCCCAAATGCCTTTGATGACGTTGTAATCCTTAAAGGCAAGCACCGCATTCAGCATCGGGTAATATTTAAAAATAAGAAAAAACAACACAGGCGGTATAATGATAAGGTACAGCTGCCAATGCTTCTTGAAGCTTCTGCTCGCTTCGTCAACAAGGCTGCGCTTGCTCTTTTGCTTCAACAGCTTGTTATTCAGTACAATCTCTTTTTCCAGAACAATCCCCCCTAGGTAGCTAATGGCCGATGAAATGACAGCGCTTTCTATACGATGATCATAGTAGAAATCCACATTATTCAAACAGGTACATTTGCGTCTTTTAACGTACAATAACCCCTGTTTTCAGGGGGCAAATCGCCGCAGCGGCGTACAATTTTCAGGATTGCTGCTTATAAACGCCAAAAAAACCCGACTGCTCGAGCAATCGGGTTTTTGCTTATGCATTTCTAGTGCATAGGTTTGTTTTGGTCATATGCTTTTTGCATGATTTCAATAAAACGATCAACCTGCATATTCTCCAGTCCGCTTACGTAAGTATCCCAATCCCTATCCAAATCCAAGTTGCCGGTAATAAATTGAAGCATGCTTTGATCGATGTAATTCATCAAGTTTGTGCTCAGCATCCCCACTTCATCCGCTTGTGCCGAATCAAGCCAAATGTTCCACACCGGAAACATTTCGTCAGGCTCATGTCCCTCATACAGCAGTGTCGCTTCAATAAGCCTTCGCTCATAGCCGTCGGGCGCGTATATGTCTTTGCTTGCGACCCAGCTGTCTCGATAATCTCTTGGCATATAGAAATGCGCCATCCCGCTCCAGCCGGTGTTCTTTTGCTCTGTGCTTTCGATGGGGATCAGCGTTGCAAATTTGGGCTCCAGCCCTTCACCAAGCGCCGCCTCACCAGCCACCGGCTTTCGCCAGCCTATGCCTTCAAGACCCGATTGCGCTAGGGTTTGTCCTTCCGGCGTGTACATGTAGTCAACCATTCGAATTAAGGCAATCTGCGCTTCTTTGCTCGCTTTATTCGTAATGACAAATTTAGCTCCCGGCGATATTCCGCCGCTGGCAAAAGTAGCATAGGAAGCATACGGACCCGCAAGCGGCGGCAGCGGTGCATAATCCTTCGTTCGCTCACTCACGAAGATAGCAGGATGCATGGCTGCAGCTGCGCCGAGAATGTCGGCATTTGCATTGTCTCCAGCTTTTTTTAGCGCCTCGGCATTTTGAATAAAGGCTCCCGGATCAATTAAGCCCTCGTCATAAAGTGACTTAATATAGGCAATCCCTTCCTTCCATTGCGGCTTATTGGCCGCTGTATCCACCTTCCCATTATTCATATATAAATAATTGCGGTCGTCATCATAAATGAAGCCATTCATCAAATAAGGAACAATATGAACGCCAAAATCTTCCGTCGAGCCGCTCAACGGAACTTCATCCAATAAACCATTTCCGTTCGGGTCGTTTTGCTTGAACGCTCTCAGCATCTCTTTGAATTCGTCTGTCGTTTTTGGCATATCAAGCCCTAATCGCTGAAGCCACTTCGTGTTTACCCACATTTTGTTTGGATAGGAGCAGTGGAAGCATTCACTATAAGCAACAAGCCCATAAATATTGCCATCAGGAGCCGTATTCAAAGCTTTTAGCTTCGGATTTTTCTCCATCGCGGTTTTAATGTTCGGCGCATATTGCTCTATGAGCTCATTTAACGGCAGAAATACGCTTTGCTTGCCATACTTCAACAAGTCGGATTGTGTGAACTGGTCAATGTAGGCCGTTAAAATATAAGCATCAGGAAAATCGCCGCTTGCAAGTGATATTTGCCGTTTCTCCTTCGCGCCGTCCATCGAAATAATGTCCCAATTAAATTTGACATTAAATTTATTTTCAAGCAGCATCGTAAAATCATTTGTTTTCAAATCGATGCTGGTATCCTGCTGGGCGAAAACATTAATCTCGACCGGCTTGTCTATGGAAGCAAGCGAGGCTGCATCCGTATGAGCTGGCTCATTGCTTTGCGAGCATGCGGCAAGCAGTAAAACTACAAGAAGCATAAGCGCAGATAGGCCTGCGATTCTTTTCTTCATTCAAACCCTCTCCTTATCGGTAACTGCGCTGAACGCCTACACTTCGATCGATTGTCGATATGAGCTTGGCGCAACGCCCATGACTCGCTTAAAGGCTCTGCGGAACGAATGAGAGCTGTTGTACCCGACGCGAGCAGCGATTTCATCAACAGTATAAGCGTTCGTCCGTAATAAGGAGGAAGCCTGCTCTATACGAATCATCTCCAAATAGTCAGAGACATTTATATCCGTAACCTCTTTAAACAATTGTGAAATGTATTTCTCCGGCCGCTCCACCCGCTCTGCAATGCGGTATAAGGTCATCTCAGAGTCGCCATAAGCCTCAGCAATAAACTGCTTAATTTCCTCGACGGTTTGAATATGAACATGATTTTTTTTACTGTTGATGACGCTGCATAATGCTTCTACAATACCGATGATCTCCTCCTGAATAGCCGCCATTGGATTAGAAGCTTGAATGCCGATGATTTGATTTTTCAACGCATGCAGCAAATCAGATTCCATGAACGTTTTCTGGTCCAGCAGCTTAAGCAGCGTACCCTTCAGCTCGCCGATCAGCTGCTGCTTCATCTCGATAGAAAGCTGCTTATTTTCCATATTAATATTCATAACCGAATGTACCATCCGCTTTGCCTCATCCGAATCTCCCGCACGAATAGTGCTAATCAAACGCTGCTCAATGTCCATTGGATAATAATATGTCGCTGTTTCAAGCCTAGAGTCCGTAAACCATACGAAGCTCTTTTTGCTGTTAAACTCGGCATATTCGATCGTTTGTTTCGCTTGCTCATAGGAATGGCTGACGTCAAGAATAGTCGTGAACGCATCTCCGAATGCTGCAGTGACCGAAATCTTATACTCCCTATAGGCGATATCCGACAGCTTCTCAAGAATATGACTCATTCGCAGCTTAGCTGCTTCGACTCCATACTCCCCTTCCATGGTCGTTATAATCGTCACAATTCGATCCGAGCCAAGATCCGTCATATGCAGCTGGCTGTCCAGATCGATTAACGCCTTTTTCAAAATKAGTCTTGCTGCATACAGCTCGTTCAGTATTTCTACGTTGTCCATGCCGGAGTATCCATTAATCTGCAAAATACCGACATATCCCTCATTCGTATCAAACCTCGTATCCGCCTGTACAGCCGCTGCCGTAATTTCCTCAGTGGTGTGAAACTCCCCAGCAAT
Organism: Paenibacillus sp. TAF43_2; assembly: GCF_052113545.1. Lineage (NCBI taxonomy): Bacteria > Bacillati > Bacillota > Bacilli > Caryophanales > Paenibacillaceae > Paenibacillus > Paenibacillus sp. TAF43_2. The sequence continues at coordinate 1,942 of NZ_JBFRDK010000153.1, read as the reverse complement.
TAATCGTTTCAAGAAACCATCTCTAACTAAAGGAAGCTGACGTTTTAATTCCGTCTCCAGGTGGCGATTGCTCGTAATGATGCTCGATATGTTTCCCTGCAAAAAATCATATTCGTTTCGGCCCGTGATGCCATCCTTGCCGAACTGCTCCTTCATCACCGTAAGCAGCCTATTCATTGGTGCGCTGTTTCGGTAGGACAGGAGCAGACCAGCCAGCAGGCCGAGCAGCAAAGCGATGCCTGTCACCAGCCAAGTAATATGTTTAATTTGATTTGCGTTTTCCATCAGCACCTGCTTTGGAATTCCCGCTCGGTAGGTCCAACCATTTTTTTCGGAATGAATCGTAATGACGAGATCATTATTATAAAATTGACTAACTTTGTCTTGGATGAGGCGTGAATCCGAAGACAGCAGCTTGGCATTTTCCTCGCTAATTCCGCGCAGTCCAACTGTATTCCCTTGCGCATCGCTAATATGAGCCCAGCCGCCGTAACGATCCTCTACTCCCGCGAGCAGGCTGGATATGTTTTCTTCATCAATCATGACGACCACAGTGGCAGGTGATGAGCCGCTAAAGCTGTCCAAAGGGAGCGACTGCATATACGTAACGACGGAGGATTGTTTGGCATTGCTGGTAAAGGAGCTGAGAGGCATAATTTCACTTCGGTGAGTTTTGTCCAGTACTGTTTCCTTCCATTCCGCGAGCGTAAGATCGTTATAATGAAAGTTCTGATAATAATGTTCGGGACGGAAATAGGCGGAGCCCTGCGTAAAAATCACATCATAGTTATTTAAGTAGATAAAATAGTTTTGCAAAAAATCATTTGTCTGGCTAAACGGCGTTACCTGTCTCACCATGCTCCAAATGCCATAAACGTTGACGATGTCGCCTTTTTTCTGCTCATTCATTAATTTATTTAAATCAGGATTCAAAGCGAGCTGCCTTGTGAAGCCCTCAACCTCAACCATCCTTCTCTCCAAAATATCCTGGCTCCGCTGCAGCAATGTGACGCTATTCTCAATGGAAATGGATTGTGTCACCGAGATTGAAGTACGATAGGAAACGTAGCCCGCTATGCTTGGAATGACCAAAATAATAAGATATGATATGAGAAATTTACGAAAAATAGTTGAATACTTTGGCACGGTCAACCCACCTCTCTTGATTGTTAGCGCTTTCATAACATAGGCAGTACAGAAGCCTAGAAGCAACGAAAGAGCTTCGCTCATTTATAATAACTTACTGACGCGAAAAGACAACTACTATTAAAAACAAGTAGTTGTCTTATTCACTAACTAGGCACTTTCCGTTTAAGCTTCTTGCTGTACTAGAGCTTTCAAGTCTTTATCGAATCGATAGACGCGGCCAGGCATCAAAGAGACTTGCACTTCTTGCTCACCGAATCTTACGACCGTTTCCCCTGCAGAGTAAGCTTGAATCGTTGCTTCAGTCAGCACGCCATTTTCCCACGAGACATCAACCTCTACATTTCCTTTGGCACGCAGTCCTTTGTATGACCCTTTGTTCCAGACAGCCGGAAGCGCTGGAAGCAGGTGAATTTCGCCCGGCTGGCTCTGAAGGAGCAGATCCGCTACCGCCGCGGTTCCGCCATAATTGCCGTCGATGACAAAAATATTCGTCTCCGCTCCGGCTACACCCGCCTTGGAATAGGTCAGCATATTATCGAAGCACAGCTCTCCAATTAAATGAGTGATATGCTTTAGCGCGCGATCTCCTTCGTACAATCTGGAGAAGCCGGTGGCGAACAGTACCGCTGTAAATTCAATATCCTCCAGCTCATCGGTCTGCATCCGGCTAATCAACGTTTGCTTAGCGGCAGCACTCAGCTCCGGCGTCTTCCGCGGCGTTATTTGATTGCTCGGGTATAAGCCAAATAGATGAGCAAGGTGGCGATGCTCCGGCTGCGCCTCTTCATAATCC